>NZ_JAJEQN010000014.1:0-78229 GCF_020687335.1 Anthropogastromicrobium aceti | reverse complement strand
AATATGGCTTGTTGGTCAAGGGGTTAAGACGTCGCCCTCTCACGGCGAAAACAGGAGTTCGATTCTCCTACAAGCTGCTATGTGTCCTGCGAAAGCAGGACTTTTTCTTTTTTGTTCGGATTTTTCCTAGAAACAGATTCTTTTTTATAATAGTTTGCAACATTTCTTAAGGCAGCTGCATGATATAGGTGAAAGGAAATAAAACACAAGTAGAAAATTCAATGCATTGATCGTTACAAGGCGGAGGTGATAAGGGATGAAACACGAAGAAAGAGAGGTACGTCAAACCTATAATGACTACGGTGATGATTTGTATCGACTATGTTATTTTTACACTGGAAATGTACATGATGCAATGGATGCGGTGCAGAATACATTGGTACATTTAATGGAGTACACAGGAACATTTGAGTCGGAAAGTCATAAAAAGTCATGGTTACTTAAGGTTGGGGTTAATGAATGCAGGCAGCTTCATCGCCAATGGTGGAGACGTAAGGTGACAGCGGACGAATCGCTTATTGATATGGAAAGGGTAGGTGTGCGGACTAGCGATGTGTGGGAGAGTGTAATGTCATTGCCAACAAAATACCGCACAGCAATTTATCTATATTATTATGTCGGCTATTCAACGGAAGAGATTGCTAAAATTATGGAAAAACAGTCATCTACGGTGCGGTCACTCTTACTTAGAGCGAGAAAAAAATTGAAAGAAGAACTGGTGGAGCCGCAGGCAGATAGTAGTTCACGAATTTAACAAACAGAAAGGAAGGTGCAGCATGAAGCAGGATGATTATAGAAATATGTGCGATGAAATAAAGCTTTCGGAAGAACAGAAAGATAAAATATGGGTAGCTGCGAGAGCAAAAGTGCAGACAAAAAAAGAAAATAGGCAAAAGATGGGCAGATTTGCGAAAATTGCAATGGCAGCGGCAGCGATTATTGTATTTTTTATGGTGACAGCTATGCCAGGCATTATAAGAAATAAGAATACAAATCAGCCTGCAGCACAGGTGGAAAAGAGTACAGAGGAAGATAATTCACAGACCGTGCAAGTAAATCAAGAAATGAAATATTATTTGTTACTTGGAACGGATGGTCGCACAGATAAAAAAACAGGTACGCATGCAGATGCAATTGTTTTGGCAGGGATGGATGCGAGCAAAGGAAAAATTCAACTTATTTCAATTCCACGTCGCCTAGAGCTGGATGGAAAGGAAGCGAGTGAGTACGACTGGTGGTATCAGAGTACTAATGATCTTTGGAGTGCAATTGAACGAAATTTTGGAATTAAAATTGAGGGTCAAGTGACAGCATCATTTTCAATATTTGCACAGCTTGTTAATATGTATGGAGGTTTGGAATTAGAGGTTACAGAGGCAGATTTAGATCCAAAGTATTCTCAGTTAAATGGGTACCTGACAGAAGTAGTGGAATCGACAGGCATTGCAACAAAGGGGCAGATTACAGAACTCGGAGTTCAGCTTCTTGATGGTCCGCAGACTGTAGCATGGTGCAGAGTGCGTGATACAGAGAATGGTGTAAGAGGATCGCGTTTTCTTAAGGCATTGAAACAATTATATTCACGAATGGCTGAGCAAAACAATGATTATGAAAAGATAACGGTTGCCAGCATTATAATCTTATCCACGGTGAATGCAGATATCACATTATCGAATGAACCATTTGAGGTTGCAATGATAATGGAACAGGCATTTGCTTGTACTGAGTTTTCATATATTGATCTGGCACAGAGCGAGTATGTAGAAGTAACCAAAGAAGAGAACAATGAAGAACCTGTGTATACTCTTTCAGAAGAATTTTATGGCATTCCACATCTGAGTGTGTTAAACTAATCCTAGTACCGTGTGAAGCAATCGATTTCTTATTAAATATTGATTGTCTCATACGAAAAAAAGGAGGAACACACCAAAGATGAAACACATGCTTGAAAAAACATTTCCAGAAAAATTGACAGGGCAGCTGAAAAAGTGGATGGCAGCCACCGCCGCAGCAACCATGATGCTGCCGGGGACGATGGCTGTACCAGCTGCCGAAAACACACAGAGCAATCTGCCTCAGGAAGAATTGACAGTTCACTTTATTGATGTTGGTCAGGGACTCGCAATAATGGCAAAGGCTGGTGACGATGTACTTGTATATGATGGCGGAAACTCGGACGCAGCATCATACTTTGTTTCATATCTGAAGGATGAGGGTATTGAGGACATTGACTATATGATTGCGTCTCATTACGATGCAGATCATTTAAATGGTCTTGTCGGTGCACTTCATGCATTTGATACTGAGACAATCATTGCACCGGACTATAAACATAATTCCAAACTTTATACGTCATTCTACAATACATTGTCGTCTCAAAATAAGGAAGTGACATACCCAGAAGTGGGTCAAGAGTACGAGTTTGGCGAGGGCAGCTTTACTGTACTTGGACCGACACAAATTAGGGATGATTCAAACAACAATTCTGTTGTGGTTCGTCTTGATTATGGCGATACGTCATTCTTATTTACTGGTGACGCTGAGTCAAAGGAAGAAAAGGATATCATAGCAGCAAATGAAGATCTTTACTGTGATGTACTGTCAGTAGGACATCATGGTTCTGCAAGCTCCACAAGCTGGGATTTTCTGGAAGCTGTTCTTCCGGAATATGCAGTTATTTCATGTGGTGTGAATAATTCCTATGGTCATCCAGACCCAGATACAATAGAAAAATTGGAATCAATTGAGGCACAGATTTTTAGAACAGATCTGCAGGGTAATATTATTGCGATATCAGACGGTGAGACGATCACATGGAATAATCTACCAAGCAACGGGGAAGTATTGTATGCTGCTGATTTTGTATCTGTAAAAGAAGAACCGAATGACACGAGCAGTACTGTTGGCGAGCTTGGACCGGGCAATCAGATACAGGTATTAAACCGCAATGACAATGGCTGGGCAACTATTGTATTTAATGGTGCCACTACATATATTCCGTCTTCTTACCTGAGTGACATTGATCCACAGACGATGACACAAGCTGCTCCAACCCAGCCGGTAGGAAACATGGTATGGCTGTCTGCGACTGGATCTAAATACCACAGCAGGAATAATTGCGGAAATATGAATCCGGCAAATGCGCGCCAGGTAACAGAATCAGATGCAGTAAGTCAGGGGTATGAGAAATGCAAAAAGTGTTGGTGAAAATAACAATAAAGAAAGAACCAGTTTTGTCAATTGCAGTGATTTTGGCAGTCATCTCAATGTTTGTTGTACATCCAGATGATACGTATGTATCATATATTGATTTTCGCACACTTGCTATTTTATTTTGTCTGATGGTGATTGTTGCCGGAATAAGAGAGATAGGTGTATTTGACTATATCGCACAAAGTCTGTTAAACAGAGTAAAAAGTATTTCTGGTATTGTCATGATTCTCGTACTTCTTTGCTTTTTCTTATCAATGGTGATTACAAATGATGTGGCATTGATTACATTTGTTCCATTTGCCATTCTAATTTTAAAGAGATTTCCTAAAGAGGTGCGATGCCATTGGCTGATTCCCTGTGTAGTTATGCAGACAGCAGCAGCCAATTTGGGAAGCATGATGACACCTATTGGAAATCCTCAGAACTTATATCTTTATGGAAAAGCAAATTTGCAGGCATCATCATTTTTTTTGCTGATGCTTCCGTATACAGCATTGTCGCTGTTAATTCTGATTATATGGATTGCAATCCATACAAAAAGAAAGACAGATAATGAAACTAATTGCATGGATGGTTCAACACATAAAGCTGTGTATGCAAAGACACAAAGCAGAAAAATTTCAGATAAGCTTCGTCTGACTATATATCTGATATTATTTTTCTTAAGTCTTCTTGCAGTAGGCCGCTTAATTTCTATTTGGATAGTATTTGCCTGTGTGATTGCCTGGGCAGCAGCATTCGACAGTAAATTATTTAGAAATGCAGATTATGCGTTGCTTGGAACATTTACAGCACTATTTGTTTTTATTGGAAATCTTGGAAGAATCCCTCAGTTTTGCAGTATTCTTCAGAATTTGATTCAAACAAGGGAGGTCATAATAGCGGTTGCAGCAAGTCAGGTAATGAGCAATGTTCCAGCAGCAATTTTGTTGTCGGGCTTTACAAATAATTATCGGGCATTGATTATTGGAACTAATCTAGGCGGTCTTGGAACTATGATTGCTTCTATGGCTAGTTTAATCAGCTTTAAATATATTTCACGTGAAGATGCATCATTACGAGGCAAATATTTTATTTGGTTTACGGCAGCAAATGTGATTTTATTAGTCATTCTTTTAGCCGCAGCCAAAATATTGGGACAATTATAGAAAAATATTAAAAAAATGAAGACCGGTCAATGTAACTGTTGACCGGTTTTCATTTTTTGTTATTTTGTTTTAATTGATGCTTCTAACTGATTGATATGATGTTTTAACAGGTAAAGCGTATCTTCCCTTGAGTAGACAAGATTGCTCTCTGGAAGTGAATGAAAGAAATCAAGGAACAGACTGCGAATGGACTCTTCTGAGATATGAATATTGCAGCAGTAAGAACCAAAGACAAATTTTAATGTCGTATAAATGTGCAAACCAGTCTGAGGGTTGATGTAGATCGAAAGATAATCTGGTAAATGCAGCTGTGTTGGACGAGCAATCAGTCCAAGTACAGTGCCAGTCTCAATCTCCTGATACAGCTTTTTTAAGAAATCACAGACATCTGACTGGTCAAGATATGGAATCAGTTCCTTTGGCGAGTCATCACAAGTACGGCTTTCAATCAGATTCTGCAAACCTTCCTCTGTAAAAATGGTGTAGTAGTTGCTTTCAACCTGACGCAGGAAGGAATAGTGCTGGTCGATTAGTGACAAGTATGGCTCAAGTGGAAGCTGTGAGCGATTCAGGTATTTCTTGACTATGTTGTGCTCAATATAGCGACCGATACATGGCTGCGGCATAATTATATGCAAAGAATCAGGTGCGGCAACAGAAATATATTCATTTAGCACTTCTGCCATGTCTGAACTGCACTGGGTTAACGGTTCGCACTGGAGCAGCAGATTTTTGAAGAAGTTACGGTAATACGAAATAAGGTCTTCTGATTCTAGGATTTGTGCAGTGGATAAATCCTCTGAAAATAGAATCAGATAATGCGGAGAAATAATGTAGTATCCCATTGGAGAGAGCGATGCTGCTTTTGGAGTCTCATGAAAATAGTAAGGCTTATAGTGACCACGAGAGGCAAGACACAGTGGGATAACAGCATGCAAAAGTTCAAGATTTTTTGCAGCAGCGTTTGGACTTGTTTCAAAGCAAAGCAATTCATTTACTGTAAAACTGCGGTTGTCAAGCCAAAATTCCATAAAGTCGATAGTTAACTTTAAGCTTGGTGGAAGAAAAAGGTTAAACTCAGCATTTTCAGTATGAGAAATCTCATAGATCAAGACTGAGCGGATAGCGCTTCGGACGGCAAATTCACCCTTGATCAGACGTTCTGAGATACTTAGAGAAGAAACCTCTGGCGGCGGAGCCATGGAAAAATCAACAGATGCCAAATTGTTTAACAAACGGCAGACGGCCTGACGGTTGTTGTACGTTTCCTCGCCTTGAAGAAGGATATCATATAGCTGAAAAAAATCTTTTCGTTCATCAACGGAAAGATTAAAATGACGTGCGAGTGCTTGAACTGTTTTATAGGAAAGTATTCGCTCGTCAGCAAGTGCCTTGTGAATTGAAGTGCGTTCTGCTCCAATCGTACGGGCAAGTGAAGAGATGCTTTCTCCACTGTCGGCAATTAATCTTTTTAAATAGGTACTGAATTTCGACACAAAGAAGTCCACCTTTAAAACTTTATATAGTTAAAGTATATTGTACCATATAATCAAACAGTTTGACATAACAAATTTTGCTGTTTGAGAACAAATTTTGACGATTGTGTGACAAAGTTTGAAGTACACACGGGCACACTTTTTGGCACAGCTTGTTTTTATATATGATTCTTTGTATACTAAAGAAGAATATAATAAAAGCATAGAACTAGTTGTAGGATAAAGCTATTATAAAAAGAAGAGGGGAAGGTGACTTTATATGAGCGATTGTACCATAGCAGCACAAGTGCTTGAAAAAAGAGAGGAACCTGCCGAGTATCTGGTAGATCGTATGATACGTATTTGCCGAGATCAGCTGATGCTGCCAATACGACAGACGATGGAGCGCATTGACTGCCATGAAATATGCTTTATGGAAAGCAGAGGGCATAATGTGTACATATATACGAAAAATCGGGAGATTCGCATTTATCAGAAGCTGACTGATCTTGTTGATTTGCTTCCTGATTATTTTCATCAGTGTCACAAAAGCTATATCGTAAATTTAGAATATGTGGTACGCCTTGAAAGGACGTTGCTTTATATGGCTGATGGAAGAATGGTACCAGTCAGCCGTACACATCAGGCAGAGACAAAAGAGATTTATGAAAATTATGTCAATGCCTGAGTATTGTGGCTGTGCAATAATAATTAGTTTTTTTCTTTTATCAGTTCGGCAATTTCCTTATATCGTGATGTAATTGCCTTATAATTTTCTCGTTTGTGCGGAAAAGTACAATTTGAGCAGTCTTTATTTCCATTTGGAAGGTAGCGAAACTGCCCACCGCATTTTTTGCCAAGTGCGTATAGTGGGCAGTAGCAAAAAAGGCAGTTGAAATTGTCTGGGTCCGCATTTTTATGGCATGGAAAGTATTCACATTCTCGATTGCAGAAAAATTGATAATGAGTCGTTTTAGGTCGTTCCATAGAGGATCCTTTCTACTATTTTAATAAGTCATCTATTTCAACAAAACAAGCTTCTGTGCGGTTCTCGCTAACTGGGTGGTTAAAGTAAATTCTTTTTCCATCGCGTGAGAAGGTTGGATTTGGATGAATCTGAAGCTTCCAAGTACAGTTTTGGAAGTTTTGCCCACCAAATGTAGCAATAGGAGTGGTCTCGCCGCGGCGATACAGGAAAATGTCTGCTGGGTAGCCAGGATAAGCGCGGTCTCCGACAAAGTAGCTGCGGTCTGGAGAACCATCAATATGATTTCCAATTCCACCAAGCGTTTCTATGCATTCTCCGTTTGGTGTAAAACGCTGGATACGGCTCGTTTCCATCTCAATCTTTGAACCGTCATAGTACTGACGAGTTGCCATGTATGTATCATCGTCAAACCAAAGCTGATGAACTGGTTTGTCTGGAATGACATGTGTCTTACCAGTCTCAAGGTCAATGCAGCCAAGGGCACCAAATACAGGGCAGTTGGCAACGCTTAAACGCATCATCACCTTTGTCGCAGATGGATTTAACTGTACGTGGCTCATTGAAGTTGTGTGATCATTTGGTGTACAGCCACTTTTTACAACCATGTCATAAACAGTCTTTTTATCGGCAACGCGGCGAATCTTTCCAGTTGTTAAATCAAGCAGATAAATACCGCATGTATTAAGTTCTGGGTAATCGGGGTTCTTGTCCAGAAATTCCTCTGAGATGGAGAATGGATACTGCCCATTTTCAGCACAGTGGCTTTCTTTACCGAAGATTGGTCCATAAACAACTTCTCCTGTATGAATATTCAGGACACGAAATGCGCTAAATCCATTTATTATATCACGAAAAACAATGTGATCATTATCTGTAAAAGTGGCAGATGGACCATTGTGGTTGCCGCAGCTTACTGTAAAGACACAGCGTGCGTTTGCCAGCGTATTTCGGTCGCAGATCCAGATCTCGGTGATCTGCTTTTCTTTGTCCTCCAAATCAGGCTTTTTTGCGTAGACAAGAAGGGTTCCATCTGGACTTTCTGGCTGACCGCCATTCATGCCCCAGAGAGAAGAGCCTTCATATTCACATACTTTTTCCATGAAAATGTACCTACCTTCACTATTTTTTTATTTGATTGTACTCCTATTTTTGTTTTGCATCAAGCCAATCGTGGGAAATGCTTGAAGAATTTTTCGAGTCATGGTAAGATGAAGTGGGAATAAAAATAAGAGCGAAAAAAAGAAAGAAGGATCTGACATGGAAACCAAAAATATAAATGTATGTGAAACTTTCCCAGACGGCACTCCAATAGATGGATGGTTTTATGATACAAATGTACCTTCATTGGAGAAAATTGGAAAACAGTATGTTCTGACTGCATATGGTATCCTTGATGATGGAAAGCTTTACACAAAGGAAATTCAGGCATTGATTGATCTGGCAGCGAAAGAGGGCGGCGGTGTTATTGTTGTTCCATCAGGAACATATTTGACAGGTGCACTCTTTTTTAAGCAGGGCGTTCATTTATACGTAGCACAGGGCGGTATGTTAAAGGGAAGCGATGACTGTTCTGATTATCCGATTTGCGAGACTAGAATTGAGGGAGAGAGCTGTCTGTATTTTTCAGCTCTAATCAATGCAGATGGATTAGATGGATTTGTAATGTGTGGACCGGGAACTATTGATGGAAATGGAATGCGCTCTTGGAAAGCATTCTGGCTTCGCCGCAGCTGGAATCCAAAGTGCACGAATAAGGACGAACAGCGTCCGCGCCTTGTGTATTTGTCAAATTGTAAAAATGTGCTTATTGCAGATTTGAATTTGCAAAATTCACATTTTTGGACAACACATCTTTATCACTGTGATCATGTCAAATATCTCAACTGTCGTATTTTTTCACCGGCATCACCTGTTAAGGCGCCAAGCACAGATGCAATTGACATTGATGTGTGCAGCGATATTTTGGTGAAGAATTGCTATTTGGAGGTAAATGACGATTCTGTTGTATTAAAGGGAGGAAAGGGTCCGTGGGCAGATACTGCGCCTGAGAATGGTGCTAATGAGCGTATTCTTGTTGAGGATTGTGTGTATGGTTTCTGCCATGGCTGTCTGACATGTGGATCAGAGTCAGTACACAACAAAAATATTTTGCTGCGCCGCATTAAGGTAGGAAGCGGAAGTAATCTTTTATGGTTAAAGATGCGCCCAGATACACCGCAGCATTATGAGTATATTACGCTTGAGAATATTGAGGGCAACATTACAAATTTTATCAATATTAATCCATGGACACAGTTTTACGATCTGAAGGATCGTAAAGATATTCCGCTGTCTTATGCAGATCATGTGACAATGAAAAATTGCAAGTGTAAGTGTGAAACATACTTTAATGTAGAGCCAAATAAGGCACAATATGAGTTGTCTGATTTTACATTTGAAAATCTGGATATTCAGGCAAAAAATGATGGCTTCAAGGCAGATGCAGTGGAAAATATGAAGATCATCAATGTAAATGTAGTGATAGAGGCTTAAAAACAAATAGCAAAAGACCAAGAAAGGCAGAAAATTATGGTAACAGAAAAGGAAATTGCCAGAATCAATGAGTTGGCAAAAAAGCAAAAAGAAGGAACATTGACAGCAGAAGAGAAGGAAGAACAGCAAGCTCTGCGCCAGAAATATCTTCGTTCAATCCGCGAAAATATGAGAAGTTCTCTTGATCAGATGAAGATTCAAAATCCGGATGGAACAATCACTAACGTAAAAGACCGCCGTAAGGATTGGCTGAATAAGATTAAAGAATGATACTACGATATTACATCAAAAGAAAAGAATTTTTTCTTTTTTTAAGTAATGGAATATGATATACTGACAGTTAAAGAGATGGCTTTGCTGTCAGTATTTACTTTATAGAAGGGAATGGTAAAAAGTATGAATTACAGAAAATTTGGAAATACAGGTGAGAAGATTTCTGCACTTGGTTTTGGATGTATGCGTTTTCCAGAATATGAAAAGGATGGAAAGATGTATGTGGATCAGGACAAGGTAGATGAGATGGTGGCAGAGGCATATCGTCAGGGAGTTAACTATTTTGATACTGCACCAAAATATTGCAATTGTAATAGTGAGGAAGCTGTCGGAAGAGCAGTTAAGGGCTTCCGTGATAAGGTATTGTTATCAACGAAAATTCCGTTAGATGTCTGTAAGAAGCCTGGTGATTATCGCCGTGCACTGGAGCATAGTCTTGATAAGCTGGGAACAGATCATTTGGATTTTTATCATTTCTGGGGAATTAATCGTAAAGAATTTGATCAGACAATCATGGCACAGGATTTGCTTGCTGATGCTGCAAAAGCAAAAGAAGAGGGACTGATTCGTCATATTTCTTTCTCCTTCCATGATGAACCGCTTGCAATTAAGTATATTATTGATGAGTCAAAAAAACGCGGTATTCCGATGGAGAGTATGCTTGTTCAGTACAATTTGCTTGACAGAACAAATGAGGAAATGCTTCATTATGCAGCATCTAATGGAGTTGGAACAGTTGCAATGGGTCCTGTAGGCGGCGGACGACTGGCAGCACCGACAGAGCTTTATGCAAAGCTTACTGGAAAGAAATCAATTGCAACATATGAACTTGCATTTAAGTTTGTTCTGGGCAATCCAGACTTAAATTGCGCATTATCTGGTATGCAGACACTTGATATGGTAAAGCAAAATGCAAAACTTGCATCTGACAGCACAGGATTTTCCAAAGAAGAGTGGCAGCAGCTTGGAGAGGCAATGGAGCAGTTAAAGAAGTTTAGTGAGCTTTACTGCACAGGCTGCAAATATTGTCAGCCATGTCCGGCAGGAATTGAGATTCCAAAGATCTTTAACATGTTTACATACTACAATGTATACGGCCTTAAGGATCATGCAAAGAAGATGTACGATAATTATGTAAAGGATGGCGGAAAGCTGATTGAAGACTGCAAGAACTGTGGTTTCTGTGAGCGTCATTGTCCGCAGCATTTGCAGATTCGCAAAGAGCTCGAGCGTGTTGAAAAGCTATTTAGATAAGAAATAATAAAAAGATCAGGCGGCATAACTGCTAACTGATCTTTTTTGATAAAATATTAATTATGGAGTTTCATTTGAGTCATTTGACGATTCAGATGAGGTTGGCTGTGAAGATGTATCTGCCTGCTGCACGGAATCATCACTGACAGATTTTTCTTTTTTCTTTATCTTTGGAAATTTAGCATTTACAAATACGCAAATTAAAAGAAGCATCACAATATCAATAATTGCTTCTGCAATTAGCACAACACCAGAAAAAATCCATGTGACAGTAACAGTTGAAAATGGGTTTCCGATGATAATAAGAGAAAACAGAATGGACAGTCCGGCACTTACTGCGGCAAGCCACCAACGCTTTTCTTTTTGGCGAAGAAGATCAATACTCCACTGAACCTTATAAAATCCAGAAATAAGAAGAAGAATTCCATACAGGAAAGAAAGAAGCTTGAAGGTTTCTAAAAACCAGTGGGAGAAGCATATACAAAAAAGACCAACGGAAATACTTATAAGTCCCTTCATCAAATAAAAACGCGAGATTGCCTCTGCAAGCGGTTTTTTCCAGTAAAACACGATCTGTACAACACCAAAGGCGAGGCAGGCTGCTCCGAAGGCGATAATGATTCCGTTTGAAAAGCCTGTAGGGTCAATGAGAAGCAGGATTCCGATAATCAGTTCACAAAGGCTTATCAAAAGATTAACGGAATTTTGTTTTAAAAATTTCATGATAACCTCTTTTCTCTGTACCATTCGTGTAGCAGGCCGGCACAGCAGCCTGATTTTATTATGAAACTTAGATAGAACTAGTTTGATTATAGTAGATAAAGCTAGAAAAAACAACCATTTTTCATAAAATGGGTTGCTTTTTTAAAACGCGGAGAGTATAATTTATAATTGATGTAAATAAAGGTTGCACGTGCATTGCCATTTTGTTTTAACAGAATGGCTTTGTACATTATATATGAATTGATCAAGATGGGAGGATTATACATATGGCAGCAAAAACAAAGAAGGAAACTGCAGCAGTTGCAGAGACAAAAGAAACAGCAAAGAAGGCTACAGTAAAGAAGACAAGAGAAGTATATCTTCAGTGGTATGGTAAAGAAGTTCAGTTAAGCAGCATCACTGCACGCATTGAGGAAATGTGGAAGAAAGAGATGAAGAGAAAGATTTCCGAGTTGGTTGACTTAAAGGTATATGTAAAGCCAGAAGAAGGAAAGGCACATTATGTAATTAACGGTGAGATCACCGGAAGCATTGAGCTGTAATTGAGAAGAAGACAGTCCTTGTGTGAAAACATAGGGGCTGTTTTATTTTTTTTATACCGCGTTAAATAGTTAACAATTTTAAAAAAACTTCTACAAAAATCCAGTAATGTGTGCTATACTATAAAAAGAGTAAAAAAAGAATCTGTAGAGTGAGGTGAGTGCATGATCAAAGAGGAAAAGATCCGCATGATGACACAAGTGGCAATGATTCAAAAAAGGGAAGAACGCCGCGCTATTGAAATATGTGGATACCGAAAAAAAGATTATGTATCCATTCAGATGATTAAAATATGGATTTGCTATACAATGGCCTATTTGTTGCTTACACTTATAGGCGTTATTTGTATGGGCAATGGTACACAGGCAGTTTCTTTTTCAAGGCAGGTGCTGATTAGAATCGGCTGTATATGGGTTGTTGGATATCTTGGCTTTTTAACAGCAGTACTTGCAATGGCTCATCAGTGTTATAGCAGACGCTATCGCACAGCAGCTGTTTTAGTTCGTCAATATAGACAGCATTTGATGGCACTTGAGGATTACTATACGGAAAGGAGCCAGATCAATGACAGCTCTGCTGGAACTACGGCAAAAGATAAGTGAGGTTTATGGCCGCTATGAAGCATATGTGCGCATCTGCACAAAATGTTTGCTGGCATTTCTTGTATTTTATATGATTCACAGTCAGCTATCAGGCAGTATGAATCCTAGAAGCTGGGCAGAAATCGTGGTTGCTACTCTTATTGCAGTGATGATTCCTATTGACGCCTGCTCAATTTTGGTAGCAATATTTGTAATAGTCCATATGCTTATGATTTCAGTGGAAGCAGGTGTGATAGCAGCAGCATTCTTTTTATTTTTGTTATTGACATATTTTATATTTAAACCAAGACAGTCAATACTGATCACAGTTATGTGTCTTGTTGGAATGCTGAATCTGACAGGTGCCGCAGCAATTCCGATTGGTCTTTTATGTGGACCAATTGCAGTGATTCCGGCAGCGGCAGGTACATTTGTATATGGCATGATTTTGACGCTTCGCCAAAATAGTTCAGTACTTGAGGCATCAGCTCAAAGATTGACATCAATGGAAAAGGCGGCATATTTTATAAAGGCAATTGGAAGCAATGAACGTATTTTGCTATTAATGGCAGCACTTGTAGTCACAATTGTTGTTGTTTACATGATTCGAAAGCTTCCATATTCATACGCATGGGCAATTGCAATCGCAGCAGGAACAGCATGTTATGTTCTGACTGTCCTAGTAGGCAATGTAGCATTTGGTGTAACTGTTCATTTGCTGTATCTAAGTATTTCTATTATACTTGGTGTTCTTATTTCGAGTGTTCTTCATGTGTTTCTCTTTTTGTTAGATGGAACGCATACAGAATTTCTTGAATATGAGGATGAAAATTATGTGTATTATGTTAGAGCAATACCCAAATATTCTGTTGCGAGAACAGATAAAAAAGTAACTACGATAACAAAAGCAGGAGATGGCGAAACGTCCGAGGAGGATTCCTTTTTGGATGATGACCAGTCTCTGGATGATTATTTCCGCACGTAAGCAGGAGAAAGGATAGAAGGATGGAAGCCATCAGAGGATTTTATGAAAATTATATACGCTGGTCAGCGGCTTCCATGACATTAAGCGATGTCCTGGAGATTGCTATATTCACCTATTTTATTTATCATATTATTTTATGGATTAAGCAGAGCAAGGCGTGGATTCTGTTAAAGGGTGCGGCAGCTATTTTTGCGATGTATATACTGGCAGTTATTTTACAGCTGAATAATATTGTAATGGTTTTTAATAGAATCGCACCGTATGTAGCGACAGCATTGCTTGTTATTTTTCAGCCGGAGATTCGCCGTGCATTAGAGCAGCTTGGAACAAATCATTTATTTGAACTTTTTTCGCTTTCTAGCACAAAAGATAAAGTTGCAGAAAATGCAGATGATACTATTGATGCGATTGTTCGTGCATCCTTTAGCATGGGGCGTGCAAAGACAGGAGCATTGATTGTCATTGAGCAGAAATTTGTGCTGAACGAATATATTGCGACTGGTATTTTATTAGATGCCATTGTAAGTGCACCGCTTCTGGTGCAGATCTTTGAGCACAACCTTCCGCTTCATGATGGAGCTGTTGTGATTCGCGGAAACAGAATCACGGCTGCTACATGTTATCTGCCTTTATCGGAAAATAAAACGATAAGTAAGGAACTTGGAACAAGACATCGCGCAGGTCTTGGCATCAGTGAAGTGACGGATGCTTTGACAGTTATTGTGTCAGAGGAGACAGGACAGGTATCACTGACAAAGGACGGACAGCTGTATCGAAATGTTAACAGTGACAAGCTCAGAGAATTGCTTGGCGGAACAAAAAGCAGTGAAAAGACGCAGACTGTGTGGGATAGGCTGAGGAAAGGAAGGAAGAGACATGAAAAATAAAGGTCAAAATCAAAAACTTTTTCTCAAAAATTTTCCACTTAAGCTTTTGGGGTTTGTACTGGCAGTCCTTTTGTGGCTAGTGTTAAACAATACACAGGATCCAGTTATAACAAGCAGTGTAAGTGTTCCGATCACATATGAAGAAGGCGGTTTGGCTGAGAAAAATATGGTGGCAATTTCAAAACCAAATGCTATCACAATTCCAGTTAAGCTTCATAGAAGCCGTTTAAGATATCTTTCTGCCGATGATTTTACAGTAAAAGCGGATCTTACAGAAGTGATTGGTGATGTTAAGGAAGCACCGGAAGCCAGCAAGATCAGCATTGAAATTACAAAGGCATCATCTGCCACATATATTCAAAGCTGGGAATATCCACAGTCACAAGGGTATGTAAAGGTTGTGCTTGATACATTAAAATCGGCCACATACCTTGTGCAGTTTAATACTACAAAAGAGCTTCCAGAAGGATATCAGGTTGGAACACTTTCAAGCGATCCGTCTCGTGTAACTGTAAGCGGTCCGACAAGTGCATTTTCGAATCTGGCGGCGGTCAAGGCAAATGTAGATCTAAGCGCGATTACAGACGGAGGAAGCGTGACAGCACCGCTTGCACTATATGATGGAAATAATCGCACCTTATCAGGAAGCGGCCTAACAATCAGTCAGAGTACAGTAGAGGTTACGGTAAGCTTAAATCAGGCGAAAGAAATAAGTATAAGCATAGCAGGAAGCAGTGGAACACCAGCAGATGGATATGTGGTGAGCAAGGTAGACTACTCACCGAAGCTTTTGACAATATCTGGTTCTAAAAATGCACTAGCTAACATTTCAACAGTAAGTATTCCAAGCAGGGAGCTTGATATTACCGGGGCAAGCAGCAATAAGACTTTTGATATTGCGATTGAACAGTATCTTCCTGAGGGAATTACACTTTCTGAAGGGCAAAGTGGTACAATTTCTGTAACAATCGAGTTAGAACAGCTCCAGACGGAAAGCTTTCAGATTGATGCAAGTCAGTTTCAATTAGTAAATACAAAGCCAGAGTATGAATACGAACTGATTGACCCTGTATTGACATTGACGCTTCAGGCACTGCAGGCCGATCTTGATAGTTTTAATCCAGAGACGCTTCAGGGTACGATTGATGTCGGAGGTCTTGAAGCAGGAGAATATATAAATGTTCCTGTTACTCTTACGCTGGACAGTGCATATACAATGACGCGGGATCTGATTGTATCAGTTCGCATTATTGATAAAACTGCCCAGACAGAAGAAGTGCAGGAGACAGAGAGTACAACTGTAACGCAGAGTACTTCAGTGACGAATACGCAGGAAACATCAGAAGCTTCATCACAGACAGCAACTGAGACAACGCAGGAAAGTACTTCACAAGAAACTGCTGCACAATAAAACAAGCATGTAGAAACGGACAGACAAAAGTTTGTCTTGTTATAGAGGTAAGAAAGGAAGAGGAATCAGTATGGTAAGCCAGAAGATAACAGTAAAAAACATGACAGGGTTTCATTTGAGACCGGCAGGGATCTTATGTAAGATCGCAATGAACTACAAATCAAAGGTTCAGTTCCAATTTAACAGCGTAACCGCGAATGCAAAGAGCGTATTAAGCGTGCTCGGTGCTGGTGTAAAAAACGGTGATGAAATTGAAGTTGTCTGTGACGGAGTTGATGAAGAAGAAGCGTTAAAGGCCGTAATAGCGGGGATTGAAAATGGTCTTGGCGAATAATATAGGGGGCAGAGGCAGACAGTTGCTTCTGCCTTGTGCCATATATGGAGCTTTTACATTTTTGGCTATGGCGTTAGAAAAAAATGAATTTTTTGTGGCGGCAGGATATGTACTTCTTGTGGCAGCAGTAGTGATGGGGCTGTACTTTTATAAGAAAGATCAAAGCTTAGTGTCGTTTCGATTTCTGCTTTCTATTTTTTGGACAGCAGGAGAAGGGCTTGGCGTTATGCAGCTAAGTCATCTGCAGTCTTCATGGACTAGTCAGGCATGGCTTTCATTTAGTGGCTTTTATCTTTTATTTCTGGCAGGATATGAAGGAATAGAAGCATGGCTTTCAAGACGGGCGATTACATTAAAAAACAAAGGTCAGGCACCAAAAAAAGAAGTCACAAAAGAGCAGTTTCAAAATCGCCTATTTCGCTGTATTCGCATTGTATCACTTGTAACATTTGCAACATTTGTTCTTGAAGCTGTCATTTTAGGATATGTGCCGCTTTTTTCAACTGAGACACACGCATATGATCATTTTCATATTTCAGGTGTACATTATTTTACAGTCAGCTGTATGTTTACGCATTCACTGACCTTGATTTATTTGTTAATGTATACGGAAAAGAAAAAAGACAGACAGCCGCTTGGAAAAGGAAAATTGATTCAGCTGATTGTATATAATGCGCTGTCAGCCTCAATTCCGATTTTGAGTGTTTCCAAGTTTCAATTTGTTCTGACACTTGCGCTTCCAATTTTTATTTTTCTTCTGATGCGTCCAAATGTAAATAAGAAGAAGTTGTTTGCTATGCTTGGTGTAGTTGCAGCAGTTGTAATTGCAGCAGCAGTTTTTATGACAATCAGAAGAAATTATGAGCCAGGCTATTTAAATAGCATTTTTCAGATGAAGAATGAGAATATGCCGCTTTTCTTGCAGTATGCGTATATGTATATTGCAAATAATTACTCGAATTTTAATTGCCTGACACAGGCCTTGCAGCAGGGCTTAGTAGAGCATACCTTTGGATTAAAACAGCTGTTTCCAGTGTTTGCGCTTACAGGACTGAAATTTGTTTTTCCAGCGTTAGTTGCCTTTGAGATGCCTGTTACTATTAAAGAACTTAATACGCTGACATTAATTTACGATGCGTACTATGATTTTGGTTTAATAGGCGTTCTTTTATTTGGTTTGATTCTTGGTGCTGTCTGCGCAGCGCTCACACAAAAAATCAGAAAAAGCCGTAATCCGATTTTGTATTTGTTTTACGCGCAGCTTGCGCTATATTTAACATTGTCATTTTTCTCGTCGTGGTTTACCGTGCCAACCACATGGTTTTGGTTTACACTGACGGGGGCACTCTATTTATATGTAAAAAAGTAGATTTACAAAAAAGTTAGATTGTGGTATCCTAAATAGGATTGCCGATAAAAGGCCGTATAACGGCGGAAATGTGGGTAGATATGCAAGAAAAGAAAACAGTAGATGTAATCATTCCGGTGAGCTATCCGGATGAAAAGCTTCAAAAGATTTTAGACCGGCTGGAAAAACAGACCCATCCGGTAGAACGCATTATTGTGATCAACACAGATGAATCGGGTTTTCCAAAGAATCTTCGCTGGCCAGCCAATATGGAAGTTTATCATATTGCGCCGGAAGAATTTGATCATGGTGCGACAAGAGATATGGCAGCAAGAAAATCAACTGCTGATTTGATGCTGTTTATGACACAGGATGCAGTCCCGGCTGATACTCATTTGGTAGAGTATTTAGCAAAAGCGTTTGACGATCCGCTTGTAGCAGCAGCATATGCCAGACAGCTTGCCAAAAAGACAGACTCAGCAATTGAACGCTTTACCAGAAATTTTAATTACCCGGCAGAAAGCAGGGTAAAGACACAGGCAGATATTCAGGCACTTGGAATTAAAACTTATTTTTGTTCAAATTCATGTGCAATGTACCGCAAAAGTACGTATGAGGAATTAGGTGGATTTTTGCCGGAGGCAATATTTAATGAAGATATGGTCTTTGCGTCCACAGCTATCAATGCGGGCTACTCTGTGGCTTATGTGGCGGAGGCGAGAGTGATTCACTCACACAATTATACGGGATTTCAGCAGTTTCAAAGAAATTTCGATAATGGTGTTTCACATGCAGATAATCAGGAGACATTTCACAATGTGGAGACACTTGGTGAGGGCAAACGCCTTGTGTTCGATACCGCACGCTATCTGATTCGTCATCATGAGTTTGGACAACTGTTTCGCCTTGTATATATTTCAGGCTGCAAGGTTGTGGGCTACAAGCTTGGAGAAAAATATTATAAGCTGCCAAAGAAGCTGATTAGTTTCTGCACAATGAATAAAAAATATTGGCAGGAATAAAAATCTCATAAACAAAAAATAGGAGGAAAAGATAAAATGGGAAAAATTAAAGTAACAGGCTGTGATATTGAGGGATTATATGTAATCGAGCCTACCGTATTTAAGGATGAGAGAGGTTATTTTGTAGAGACTTATAATTATAATGATTTTGCTGAGGCTGGATTAGATATGAAGTTTGTTCAGGATAATCAGTCTATGTCCGTAAAGGGTGTATTGCGTGGACTTCACTTCCAGAAGCAGTATCCACAGGGTAAGCTCGTTCGTGCAATTCGCGGTGGTGTGTTTGATGTAGCTGTCGATCTGCGTGCTAATTCAAAGACATACGGAAAGTGGTTTGGTGTTGAGCTGACTGCTGAAAATAAGAAGATGTTCTATATTCCAGAAGGCTTTGCGCATGGATTTGTAGTATTGACTGATGAGGCTGAGTTTGCTTATAAGTGTACTGATTTTTATCATCCAGGCGATGAGGGCGGTGTGCTTTGGAGTGATCCTGAGATCGGAATTGACTGGCCGATTCCAGAGGGTGTAGAGCCGATTCTTTCTGAGAAGGATAAGAAGTGGTTGGGATTAAAGGATACCTTCCATTTTGAATAAAAAAGGTGATAGCAGGATAAAGAAAGAATATGAATAATAAAAAATATGATTTAAAAAAGGTCAGTAAAGTAGCAGTTGCGACATTATTTCTTTTATTTTTGCTTGTGGATTTTTTAGCATGGCCTCAGATTGGATCAAGCACATCAGGAATTGTTACAGCTTTTGTGTTTGAGGTCGCAGTTTTGTTAGCGCTTGCATTATATGGTGTGCACATGGTTAACAGAGAAAAGAAGGGCTTAACTACAGCGGGAGGCTCCTTTATTCAGACACTTGCAAAGTATGAGTTCTTGATGGAGCAGCTGATCTCAAGAGATTTTAAAATTAAGTACAAGAGATCAGTGCTTGGTGTATTTTGGAGCTTTTTAAATCCGCTTTTGATGATGACCGTACAGTATGTTGTATTCAGTAAGCTGCTTGGCGTGCGTGATGCAGGTGTTCAGCACTATGCAATTTACCTGCTTTGCGGTATTGTAATCTTCAATGGATTTAATGATTGCTGTAATCAGGCAATGCGTGCAATTATCAGCAATGCATCTTTGATTACAAAGGTTTATGTTCCAAAATATATTTATCCGGTTACAAAGGTTCTGTCTGCAAGCATCAACATGGTGCTTTCAATGGTTCCGCTTCTTCTGGTTACGATTTTCTATGGTCTGTTTAATGGTTTGTATATTCGCTGGTCAATTCTTTTGCTGCCGCTTGCACTTATTTTTGTGATTTCTTTTGCAGTTGGCATGGGATTTCTGCTTTCAAGCCTCATGGTATTTTTCCATGATGTTGAGTTTTTGTGGGGAGTTATTTCTACCATGTGGATGTATGCAACACCGATCATCTACAGTACAGGTATGCTGGAAAGAAGTGGTGCAGGATGGCTGGCTAAGGTGATGCAGTTTAATCCTCTGTATCATTATGTAACGTTTGTACGTACTATTATTATTGATGGATGTTCTCCTGCAATCAGCGAGTATTTTATCTGTGCGATTTGTTCACTTGTCATGATTATAATCGGCGGCACAGTATTTAAAAAGACGCAGGATCAGTTTGTACTGTATATCTAAGTTTATAAAGATCATTACAATTCGAAGGCTTTTGAAAGCTTTTGAAGGTTTTTGCAGGTTATGGAAAGGCATAGTTAATAAAAATGGCAGATGAAAATAGCAGCATAATCCGCGTCGAAAATGTGTCTATGCGTTTTCGCATGGCAAACGACAGGGTTACGAGTATTAAGGAGATGGTGACAAAGATGCTTAAGCGCCAGGTGGAATATAAGGATTTTTGGGCGCTTAAGAATGTGTCATTTGATGTAAAAAGAGGCGAGGTAATCGGTTTAATAGGCCGAAACGGAGCTGGAAAAAGTACAATTTTAAAGATCATTTCCGGAATTTTAAAACCAACAGAAGGAAGCGTTTATCGCGGAGGTGGTATTGTGCCGATGCTTGAGCTTGGCTCCGGCTTTGACTACGATTTGACCGGAAAGGAAAATATTTATTTAAACGGTGCGGTTTTAGGATATTCAAAGGAATTTCTTGAATCACGCTATAACGACATATTGGAATTTTCAGAACTCGGTGAGTTTATCAATACACCGATTCGAAATTATTCATCAGGTATGCTGATGCGTCTGGCTTTTTCAATCGCAACGGTTGTCAACCCTGAAATTTTGATCGTTGATGAAATCCTTTCTGTTGGCGATGAAAATTTCCAGAAAAAGAGCCACGCACGTATGATGGAATTGATGGCGGGAGGAACTACAGTTTTATATGTATCACACAATCTGGACCAGATTCGTGAAATGTGCAACCGTGTTGTATGGCTTGAAAACCATACGGTGAAGATGTTTGGCGATGTTAAGGAAGTGTGTGACGCCTACAGACTGTAACAAAAACAGATGCAAAGCTTCGGGCAGAAAGGATTGGTATGAGAAGTTCGTTAGATTCAGTTGTATATCTGAATGGAAAAGTGACTTGTGCTGGATGGGCGGCACCAGAAATGGCAGGAGACGAGGTGTGTCTTACCATTCGCAAGGAGGATGGAAGCATCCTTGATGCTCAGGTAAGCCGCGTAAAACGTGCCGATGTAGGACAGGTCATTTATCAGGATGCGTCCTTTGACAAATATGGTCTTACATTTTCATTTGAGCCGGGTGAAATGACAAATTGCTACGCGGTATTTACAAGTAAGGAACATCCAGAGGATGTATTAGAGCAGCTTATTGACTGTCCAGGTCTTTTGGCTGCTTATCGCTATCAGCATGGCATTAAGGGTCGTATTCGCCGACTGCAGCGTGCCAAAAGCATTAAAGATTTCTGTCTCGAGGAAAAATATATGGATCTTGAACCAGAGGAAAAAAAATACGCAATCTGGTACGAGAAGCAGTATCCAGGGTTTGCTAAGCGCCTGAAAGAAAAGACTACTCACTTTGCACTTCATCCGAAGTTTTCAATTATTGTTCCGCTGTATCATACACCGCTAGATTTTTTAGATGATATGATTCAAAGTGTACAAAAGCAGACTTACGAAAATTGGGAGCTGTGCCTTGCAAATGGAAGCCCAGAGGATGAAGAACTTGATGCGCAGGTGCGTAAATATATGAGCAAAGAGCCACGAATCAAGTACCGTAAATTGGAAAAAAATTTGGGAATTGCAGGAAATACAAATGAGGCACTGGCGCTTGCGACAGGCAGCTATACAGCACTTCTTGATCATGATGATTTTCTGTCACCGAATGCTTTATTTGAATTTGTAAAAGCAATAAACGAAAATGGTGATGCTGATTGTATATACAGTGATGAGGATAAGGTAGATCAGGAAGGAAAGCTTCATTATTTTCCTCATTTTAAGTCAGATTATAATCCAGATCTTCTTCACACAAACAATTATATCTGTCACTTTTTTGCAGTGAAGACATCTATTATAAAAAAGGTCGGCGGTTTCCGCCCGAATTTTGATGGTGCGCAGGATTTTGATCTGGTGCTTCGCTGTATTGATGAGAGTAAGAGTGTTGTTCATGTTCCAAAGATTCTCTATAGCTGGCGCTGCCATAAAGGTTCCACTTCTGCAAATACAGACAGTAAATCATATGCATTTGAGGCTGGAAAGCGTGCACTGCAGGAATATTATGATCGTCATGGAATTGAGGCGAAGGTTGACAATACATTTTTACCAGGGTATTATAAGACAACGTATCTGTATACAGAGCGTCCTCTTGTGACAATTGTGATTCCTAATAAAGACCATACAGAGGATCTTGATCGCTGTGTGAGATCACTTCTTGCCACAAAAGAATATACAAATTTTGAGATTCTTATTATCGAAAATAATAGTGAGGATCAGGCAACTTTTGACTATTATGAAAAGTTAAAGAAACAGGATGAGCGCATACGTGTAGAAACCTGGAAGATGGATGATGCACGTCATTCTGAGAAGCATGGCTTTAATTATGCAGCAATTCAAAATTTTGCAGCTAAAAAAGCTAATGGAGAATATCTTCTTTTATTAAATAACGATACACAGGTAATTGATCCAGATTTTCTTGTAAGCATGGTTGGCTATGCAAGAAGATCAGATGTAGGTGCTGTAGGTGCAAAGCTGTTATATGAGGATGATACAGTCCAGCATGCTGGTGTTATAGTTGGTGTTGAGGGAGTGGCATTCCATCAGTTTTTGGAATACCCAGAGTATGATCCAGGCTATATGGGACGAGCTTCATTTTCACAGGATCTTTCTGCAGTAACCGGAGCATGTCTTCTTATTCGTAAGAAGGTGTATGAAGAAGTTGGTGGTATGGACGAGCATCTTGCAGTATCCTACAATGATGTGGATCTGTGTCTTAAGCTTCGCGAGGCAGGATATCTTGTTGTGTATGATGCATTTGCACATCTGTATCATTATGAGTCACGTTCAAGAGGATATGAGGATTCACCGCAGAAGCAGGTAAGACTGGCAAGAGAAGCAGAATATATGAAAAATAAGTGGAAGCATGTAATGGGCACTGATCCTTATTACAATAGAAATCTTTCACTGAAAAACGGTTATTACAAGCTGCCATAAGGCAGGATGGTATCAAACGCGAAAGGAAAAGCAATGGAATATTGTTTTGATTCGATATTTGTAAAAAACGGAAAAATATTTGCAACTGGTTGGGCTGTGTCATCTGTTACGGAGAATGAGATAGAAATTACAGTTACCGATGAGAAAAAGACACCAGTTGATGTAATCGTTACATGGGCAGCAAGACCAGATGTAGGTCTTGCTAAATATGGCGATCCAAAGGCAGGCCATGTTGGAATCTTTCTTGAGATTCCATTTCATGGTCAGCATCTGGTAACAGTTTATTTTAAGGAAAAGAATGCACAGGGAAATGTTATTTCTGAGCAGAGCCTTCCATTAAACCCAGCATTGATTGCAGCAAGAAAGTTTTTAAAGGAAAGCAAGGCACAGTACGTAAGTACAAAGAAAAGCCTGATTTGGCTAAAAAAGAAGCTGACAGGAAATGAGTATGCGGATTACGATACATGGCTTCGTATTATGCGTGTCAGCAGACAGGAGCTTTTTGCACAGCGTAAAACAAAATTTTCGTATGCACCGAAGTTCTCTGTTGTTGTTCCGCTTTATCATACTCCGGCAAAATTTTTAAAGGATTTGGTGCGTTCTATGATGTACCAAAGCTATGCAAACTGGGAGCTGTGTCTTGTAAATGCATCTCCAGAGGATGTACATCTGACATCACTATTAGAAAACTGGGCAATGAGAGATAAGCGTATCAGGGTGATTCGTCTTGAAAAAAATCTTGGAATTGCACAAAACACAAATGCTGGTATTGCCGCATCAACAGGTGAGTTTATTGCTTTTTTGGATCATGATGACTTTTTGGAGCCAGATGCACTATTTTGCTACGCAGATGCACTAAATAAAGACAAGACGATTGATGTATTCTACAGTGATGAGGATAAGACAGATGAGTATGCAGCTCATTATTTTTATCCGCATTTCAAGTCTGATTTTAATATCGATTTGCTCCATGCAAATAATTATATGTGTCATTTTCTTGCAGTGAGAAAATCACTTGTAGACACTGTAGGAGGACTGAACGAGAAATTTGATGGCGCACAGGATTATGATTTTGTGCTTCGTCTGACGGAGAACACCAAAAAAATCTATCACTGTCCGCGCATTTTGTATCATTGGCGCTGCTCAAATCAGTCAACCGCAGCAAATCAGGGAAACAAGATGTATGCAATTCATGCAGGAAAGGCAGCATTAAATGCGCATTATAAGCGTATTGGATGGAACGCACGTGCACAGGAAGGTGCTGTTGATGGCTGGTATCAGACAAAGTTTACATTAAAAGAAGAACCGCTTGTATCTATCCTGATTCCTAATAAGGACCACACAGACGATTTAGATGTATGCCTAAATTCATTTTTTGAGCGTGCTGACTATCAAAATTATGAGTTTATTATCATTGAAAATAATAGTGTATTGCCGGAGACTTTTGCTTACTATGAAAAGATTGAAAAGGAGCATGACAACGTAAAGGTTGTGTATTGGGAAGCTGGCTTTAATTACTCTGCAATCAACAACTTTGGCTTTAAGTTTGCAAAGGGTGATTATATCATGCTGCTGAATAATGATGTTGAGCTTATAACACCAGATATTTTCCAGAGCATGTTGGGCTTTTGCATGCGTCCTGAGGTTGGTATTGTTGGTGCAAAACTGTTATACAATGATCATACCGTCCAGCATGCCGGTGTTTTGGTAGGCGCTGGCGGACTGGCAGATCATGTCTTTAAGGGTATTCATGAGGATGATCCAGGTTACATGGGAAGAGCTATTTCTTCACAGGATGTGTCAGCAGTTACAGCAGCATGTCTTCTTGTAAAAAGATCAGTATATGAGGAAGTAGGCGGACTTGAAGATGAGTTCCAGGTTGCGTTTAATGATGTTGATTTTTGTCTGAAGGTAAGAAAAGCTGGTTATCTTATTGTATATGATGCCGATGTAAAACTTTTCCACTATGAGTCAAAATCAAGAGGTATGGAAGATACGACAGAGCGTTTCATTCGTTTTGGAAACGAGATGATGCTTTTAAATTCAAAGTGGGATATTTTGTCAACTTTTGTTGATCCATATTATAACCCGAATTTGTCTTATCTGGAGTATTACAAAATTAACCATACTATAAAAGAAGCGCGTAAGCAGCAGCTGATTGCGCGAGGAGAATATTCAGCATCAAAAAAATAATTGTGGAAAGGCATGGGTAGCAGAATGGAAAAGAAAGTAACGATTGTCATTCCGAACTATAATGGAAAGCGTTTTTTAGATGATTGCCTTTCTTCATTGGAGCGTCAGACAAGCAAGGATTTTGAGACGCTTGTGATTGACAATGCATCGCAGGATGACAGTGTTTCTTATATAAGAGAACATTATCCGTGGGTAAAGATTGCAGTAATGAGACACAATCTTGGCTTTTCCGGAGGTGTCAATGTGGGAATTGGCATGTGCACGACACCATATGTACTGTTGTTAAATAACGATACACGTTCCTTCCCGAAGATGGTAGAGGAACTGATAAAGACAATGGAATCAGCTGATGATATTTTTTCTGTAAGCTGCAAGATGATTCAGTTTCATGACCATGAAAAGATGGATGATGCTGGTGATCTTTACACTTGTCTTGGCTGGGCATTTCAGCGAGGTGTGGGTCAGCCAGTTGGTGACTATCGTGAGCCGGCTGAAGTTTTTTCAGCTTGTGCAGGTGCTGCTATGTACCGAAGAGAACTGTTTGCAAAGGTAGGATTATTTGATGAACTGCATTTTGCGTATTTAGAGGATCTAGATCTTGGCTATAGGGCGAAGATTCAGGGATATCGAAATGTATATTGTCCGACAGCAAAGGTATACCATGTGGGCAGTGGAACAAGCGGTTCTAAATATAATAGTTTCAAGGTAAAGCTTTCTGCACGAAATTCAGTGTATGTCAACTATAAGAATATGCCGCTGCCACAGCTTATTTTAAATGCACCGGCATTGGTAGCAGGATATTTTGTAAAATGGTGTTTCTTTATGAAGATCGGCTTTGGAAAGGATTATGTCGATGGATTAAAGGAAGGAATCTCAACTAGAAAAAAATGTAAAAAGGTATTTTTTAGAGGAAGAGATATACGAAATTATTGGCAGATACAAAAGGAACTGTGGGAAAATACAATTACGTATATTATAGAGCTGGCAAAGCGAAAGCTATAAGCAGAATAGTTACGTTTTTCTTACAATTTCAAAATACAGGAAATTTGGGGTTGTACTTTTGGCAATTTTCAAGTATGATAGGTACGGCTTTTGACAGTTTTTCTTTATCAAAGGCTTACATGCTGCTTAAAAAGCAGTTCCTGAAAGGGTTTTTATGAATACAGGAAAACAACAAACCTATACGGCAGTAAGTGTTGTGATTGATGCAATTGTGCTGACCGTATCTTACGTGATCAGTTATCTGATCCAGTTTGCACTTCAAAATAATCTGGCGCCATTTGACAGCCGTAATTACTGGCCGCCGCTTATGATTATTGTTATAAGCTATCTGATGCTGTATGCGTTCTTCCATATATATGGTTCGTTTCGCATGACAGGAAGAAGAAAAGAGGCAGTTTTAATCGGCAAAGTAAATATTATTGGCGCATTGATTTTATTTGCCGTATTCTTTGTGATTTCAAACACAGAGGGCTACAACTGGATTGTTGGCTTTTCGCGAATGATGATTTTATGGATGACCATTTTAAATACAATATTTATGGTTGTCTGGAGAAATATATTCCGATTCATCCTGATGAAGCTTGGAAACAGCCGCTTCAACCGAAAACCAGTATTGATTGTCGGTTACAGTCAGGCAGCAGAGGCTTATATTGAACGTGTTATGACGCATAAGCAGTGGGGATATGATATTCTAGGTATCTTAGATGATCATTTACACACAAATGAGTCAGTGAGGGGCATTTCAGTTCTTGGTCCAATAGAGTCTTTGGAGGAATATCTTTCAAAAAATATTGCAGAGAGCATCATCATTACATTGAAGCTAAAGGAATACGACCGTCTCGAGGAGATCGTTCATGTTTGTGAGAAATCAGGTGTTCACACTGAGTTTGTTCCAGATTATAACGATATCATCTCCACGAAGCCATATACGGTTGATTTTCTTGGCCTTCCGCTTATCCATATACGCCATGTACCGCTTATGGAGGCAGGAAATGCATTTATAAAGCGTGCGATGGATATTGTAGGATCGCTGCTTTGCATAGTCTTGTTTTCACCAATTATGCTGGCAGCTGCTATTGCAGTAAAGTTAAGCTCACCGGGACCGCTCATTTTTAAGCAGGAGCGTGTCGGGCTTCACAATCGTACATTCAAAATGTATAAGTTTCGTTCAATGACTGTTCAGAAGGCTTCCGAGGAGGTAAGCAAATGGACGACAAAGAACGATGTGAGAGTGACTCCGGTTGGCCGATTTATAAGGAAAACAAGTATTGATGAGCTTCCACAGCTCTTTAATGTTTTAAAGGGCGATATGAGCCTGATTGGTCCGCGTCCGGAACGACCGTTTTTTGTCGATAAGTTTAAGGAAGAGATTCCACGTTACATGATTAAGCATCAGGTTCGTCCAGGTATGACTGGATGGGCACAGGTGAATGGTCTTCGAGGAGATACATCCATTCGTAAGCGCATTGAACTTGATCTTTTCTACATTGAAAACTGGAGTGTCAGCTTTGATATCCGGATTTTATTCTTGACTGTATTTAAAGGCTTTGTCAATAAGAATGCATATTAAAAAAATAGTACCTGTATAGATGGCAGGCTACAGAAAGGCATAATAAGAAAATGGCTGAAAAACGTTCCTCAATGAAAAACAAAAGAGAGCAGCAGAGAAAAAAGGCTGCTAAGGCAAGAAGAGTCAGACGAACTCTTTTAGTAATTACAGAGTTCCTTCTTGTCTGTGCACTTTCTATTTGCTGTTATGCAGTTAGTATTCTCAACACGATGCAGCGTTCAACAATTAATCAGAAAGAAATTTACGTAGCAACGTTTGCAAATAATGGAGATAATGATCAGCAGGAGGAGGCGCAGACAGCCACGACGGAGCCGCAAAGCAAGGAACAGGAAAAAGAGTCTGAAAAATCTGGTGAGCAGGAAAGTGTGCCAGAGTCTTCATCTGCAAAGCCTGGAAGTGTGATCAATGTAAGTGAGGTTACACAGGCTACGACAGTCGATGATATTTTAAGTCATCAGGAAACAGTAAATGGTTACTGGAATATTTTATTAGTTGGTGTTGATGCAAGAGATCAGGCTAATCTTGGCGGTGGAAATGGTGTTCAGTCTGACGTTATGATGATCTGCAGCATCAATGTAAAAACAAAGGAAGTTAAGCTGGTGTCTATTTATCGTGATACACTTCTTAAGATGTATTCAAGAGATGAATTTGACCTTGCAAATTCTGAGTTTGCAAAGGGAAGCGACACTGATATGATCAGTATGATCAATATGAATCTTGATCTTCAGATTCAGGATGTTGTTGTAGTTAACTGGGCAGCACTTATTCGTGTTATTGATGCGATCGGCGGCATTTATCTTGATATCACTCCGGAAGAAGTTGAAAAGGGATATATTACAGGTTACATCACGGAGATCGAGGAGGCAACAGGTATCTGGCAGCCTCAGCTGACACAGGCAGGTTATCAGCTTTGTAATGGTGTATATGCAGTTGCATATTGTCGTAACCGTTATACGACAGGTATGGATATGGGAAGAACAAGCCGTCAGCGCGAAGTAATCGATAAGATGCTTCAGCAGGCAAAGGTAGCGTCACCATCAGCACTTCTTACAGCAGTGCGCTATGCGTGTCCAAATATCAATACAACGCTGTCGAATGATGAATTGTTTGCTCTGGCAGCAGATGTAAACAGCTATAGTATTACTGATACAGAAGGATTCCCGTATACGTATGATCTGACACTTGGAACGCTTGGTGTCTTTGGCGTAAAGGATTCATTAGTCTGCACTGATCTGGCAGGAGATGTAAAGAAGCTTCACACATATTTGTTTGGCGATGATGGATATGAACCATCCCAGACAGTAAAAGACATTAGCTATACCATTCAGAAAGCATTTGGAGTCGGACAGTAAATACAGAAACGATATAAAGTTAAAAAGCCTTGTATATCACAAATATGTGGTATATGGGGCTTTTTTTCACGAATGCTTAAAGAAAAGTACACAATTTAAACACAGATCACTGATAGTATATAGACATAACAAAGAAACAAAGCCAAGCTAAATGCAAGGCTTATTATATAGGAGGTTCTACTATGATGTATCCAGAAACCAATTTTAATTATGACAACAATAATGAAAATAAAGGAAATAGAAAGCAGAGAAGACAAAATAAGTCAAGAAGAAATCTGCACAAGGCAGCAGCAGTTCTTGCAGGTGTTGCAGTTATTGGCGGAAGCTTCTGGGGCGGATCACTTCTGACACAGAACACAGAAAATACCGTTCAGGCAGCATCCACAATGAATCTTTCAAAGGATGAGACAACACCTGATATTGTGGCATCTTCCCTTACTGATTATTCAGATCTGGCTGCACAGTGCCTGCCGCAGGTTGTTTCTGTAACAAATGTAATTGAAGTTACCAGTACATCAAACGGTGGTTCTGATCTTTTTAATTTCTTCTATGGAAATGGTCAGAATCAGAACCAGACATCAACACAGGAGTCTGAGGCATATGGTTCAGGTGTAATTATCGGAAAGACAGAGGATGAGCTTCTGATGGTTACAAATAATCATGTTGCTGTATATGACAAAACAGGCAACACAATGTATTACAGCTATACAGCTTCCACCAAGGAAAGAAAAGTTACATTTGTTGATGGAACTGAGGTAGAGGCAAACTTAAAGGGTGCCGATTCTGATGCAGATATCGCAGTTTTGGCAGTAAAGCTGTCTGACATTCCAGAGGATACCTTAAATGCAATTTCTGTTGCTACTATTGACAATTCTGATGATGTTAAGGTTGGTCAGGGTGTCATGGCAATCGGAAATGCACTTGGTCTTGGTCAGACTACCACATTTGGTCATGTAAGTGCACTTAACAAGGACGTAACTACATCTGATGATAATGTAACAAGAAGTATGATGCAGATTGATGCGGCTATCAATGCTGGTAACAGCGGCGGCGGACTGTTTGATGCAAACGGTCATCTGATTGGAATTAACTCTGCAAAGAGCTCAGGTGAAGGCGTAGAGGGCATGGGATATGCAATTCCGATTTCTTCCGTAGAGGATCTGATCAACAACATGATGAACCAGAAGACAAAGGTTCAGGTAGACGAGGATCAGAGAGGATATCTTGGCATTCAGGGTGTTGACGTACCTACTGAGTATGTACAGAGATTTGGTATGCCAGAAGGCGCAATGGTAACGAAGATCACAGAGGGAAGCCCGGCATCTGATGCGGGACTGCAGCTGAATGATATCATTACCGCAGTTGATGGACAGAAGGTATCTAGTTTTGAAACACTTAGATCTGCACTTTCTTACTACGCAGCAGGTGAGAGTGTTACAATCACAGTCCAAAGACCAAACGGCAACCAGTATACAGAGACTCAGATTACTGTAACACTGGCAGATCGTTCAACTATTACTGATACGACTGAGGCAGATACAGAGGAGGGTTCTTCCGAAGCAGAGACTCAAGAACCTCAGGTTCAGATGCAGAAGGCACAGTAAATTTGATTTTACATTGGCACATCAGCTTAGAAGGCTGGTGTGCCTTTTTGTATGTGTCCCGATATCTAGGCAAATGGTTCGAGTGCAATGCATTAGAAACTTGAATGTGACATAAAAATAGGTAAGACATAAAGAAAGAGTCTGGTATGTCCAAACAGTCAAAAATATACAAAACACAAGTAAATAAAATGCGGAGTATAGTAGTGCTCTTGTCCATAGCAGTACTTATTTCCTGTGGCTTTTATGTATTGGCAGCAGGAGAGTCTGAGCAAATCGTCTGGCAGAGGGATGAAAAAAAGGTTGCTATTACATTTGATGATGGCCCGGATGCTAAGACAACAGCGTTATTGCTTGATGGGCTTAAGGCAAGAAAAGTACGTGCCACCTTTTTTGTGATTGGTGAGAAGGCAGAGCAAAATCCAGAGTTGATTTGCCGTATGAGTGAGGAAGGTCACTTAATTGGAAATCATACATATAGTCATGTTCAGCTGAATATGTTAAGCAGCAGTCAGGCATGTTCACAGGTAAAGGCAGCAAATGATGTAATTAAGGAGATTACAGGGCAGGAAGTTATTTACTTAAGACCACCGTATGGAGAATGGGATCATAAAAAAGATTGTCCGCAAAATATGATTGCAGTTTACTGGGATGTTGATCCGCTTGACTGGAAGCGCACAGATACGAAACAGATCGCAGCAGATATTTTGCGTCAGGTTAAGCCGGGGGATATTATTTTATTACATGATATTTATAAGACAAGTGTGCAGGCTGCCTTTATTGTGATTGATGAATTGCAGCGTCAGGGATATGAATTTGTTACTGTTGAGGAATTGCTGTTTGCATAGTTGTTTTTTGCTGCTAAACGTGCTAAGATTGGATACAGTTCACAAAGAAACTTGCAAAGTGATTTGCCAGTCTCCACCGTGAATAGTAAGAGATGGACAGGACAATGAGTATGGATTTATTTGATTATATGAGAGAAACTCAGCAAAAGGAATCACCGCTTGCGTCGCGTATGCGTCCAAAAACACTTGATGAAGTTGTTGGTCAAAAGCATATCATCGGGAAGAATACGATGCTGTACCGCGCAATTAAGGCAGATAAGCTTAGCTCCGTTATTTTTTATGGTCCGCCAGGAACAGGAAAGACAACGCTTGCGATGGTGATCGCCAATACGACAAGCTCTGAGTTTACACAGCTTAATGCAACTGTAGCCGGAAAAAAAGATATGGAGGACGTAGTAAAGCGTGCAAAAGACCTTCAGGGAATGTACGGACGCAGGACTATTCTTTTTATTGATGAGATTCATCGTTTTAATAAAGGACAGCAGGATTATCTGCTTCCATTTGTAGAGGATGGAACAATCATTTTGATTGGCGCAACGACAGAAAACCCATATTTTGAGGTAAATCCAGCTCTGATTTCCAGATCCATTATTTTTGAGCTGCACAATTTGGAAAAGGAAGACATCAAAGAGCTGATTAAGCGTGCCGTGAGCGATCCTGTGCGTGGTATGGGAAGCTATCATGCTATGCTTGATGATGATGCCGCTGAATTTTTAAGTGATGCTGCAAACGGTGATGCACGCGCCGCATTAAATGGCATTGAGCTTGCAGTGCTGACGACGGATCGCTCTGACGATGGAATGATTCATATCACACTTGATACGGCGCAGGAATGTATTCAAAAGCGTGCTGTGCGTTACGATAAGAGCGGCGATAATCATTATGATACGATCAGTGCATTTATTAAAAGTATGCGTGGCTCTGATCCTGATGCCGCAGTTTATTATCTGGCGCGCATGCTATATGCAGGTGAAGATATCCGCTTTATAGCACGTCGTATCATGATTTGTGCATCGGAGGATGTGGGAAATGCTGATCCTCAGGCACTTGTCGTAGCAGTTGCGGCTTCTCAGGCCATTGAGCGTATTGGTATGCCAGAAGCGCAGATTATATTGTCACATGCTGCTACTTATGTGGCATGTGCACCAAAGAGCAATGCTGCGTATATGGCAATTTCAGAGGCGATGAATTATGTACAGAATCATAAGACACCGCCAGTGCCGTCACATTTGCAGGATACACACTATAAGAGTGCAGGAAAGCTTGGTCATGGAGATGGATATAAGTATGCGCACGATTATAAAAACCATTATGTGAAACAGCAGTATCTGCCTGATACCATGGAAAATGAGCATTTTTATCGCCCATCTGAGAATGGATATGAAAGAACGATTGTGCAGCATCTAACACGGCTTCATGCAGAGGCTGAAGACAAAAATAATAAGTAATAATCGGCTAAATTGACCGATTGTAATAATGAGAACGGACAGACGCAAAGGAAAAAGGAGAAAAAATGGACAGCAAACGAATTACCGCGTTGCGGGCAATCATGAAGAGAGAGGGAATTGATTATTACTACATTCCAACAGCAGATTTTCATGAGTCTGAATATGTGGTAGAGTACTTCAAGGCAAGAAAGTTTATAACTGGCTTTACCGGCTCTGCAGGTGTAGCAGTTATTGGACAGGAAGAAGCATGGCTTTGGACAGACGGACGCTACTTTATTCAGGCGGCAGCCCAGATTGAAGGATCAGGCTTTGGCCTTATGAAGATGGGACAGGAAGGTGTTCCGACTGTTATGCAGTATTTAGGTGAAAAGCTGCAGGAAGGACAGTGCATCGGTTTTGACGCAAGAGTAGTCAACACAAATGATGCAAAGGAGTTTGCAAAGATCGCAGCAAAGAAGCATGGAAGTCTTAAGACTGACAATGATCTTTTAGATGAGGTGTGGACAGATCGACCGGCACTTGTTCATCAGCCAGCCGATGTCTTAAAGGACGAATTTAATGGTGAAGCAACTGCTTCTAAGCTTGCACGTGTCCGTGAGCAGATGGAAAAGGAAGCGGCACAGTATCACATCATAAGTACACTTGATGATATTGCATGGATCTTAAATGTTAGAGGAAATGACATTCCGCACGTTCCTGTTGTGCTTTCTTTCCTTGTAATCGGAAAAGAAGATGCAATGTGGTTTGTTGAGGAGAATGCATTAAGTGATGCAATTAAAGAGATGGCAGCAGAGTGTGGCATTATCATTCGCCCATATGAGGAAGTTTATACATATGCAGCGACTATTCCTGAGCACAGCACTGTTCTTCTTGATAAGAGAAAGGTTAATTTTAGAATCACAAATGCACTGCCTGAGACAGTTCATATTGTAAGTAAGGCAAATCCATCTCAGCTGATGAAAGCTATCAAGAACGAGATTGAGCTTGAAAATACAAGAAAGGCTCATCTTCTTGACGGTATTGCCGTAACTAAGTTTATGTATTGGTTAAAGAAGAATGTCGGAAAGATTCCGATGGATGAGGTTAGTGTATCAGACTATCTGCAAAGTCTTCGTGAGCAGATGGAAGGATATCGTGATATCAGCTTTGATACAATTGCAGGTTATAATGCAAATGCAGCAATGATGCATTATAAGGCAGAGCCGGATACGGCAGCAAAGCTAGAGCCACAGGGTATGCTTTTAGTTGATTCAGGCGGTCATTATGACACTGGAACAACAGATATTACAAGAACATTCGTGTTAGGACCAATTTCTGATATCCAGAAAAAGCACTTCACCATGGTAGTTAAGAGTAACCTGAATCTGGCAAATGTGAAATTTCTTTACGGCTGCAGCGGCATCAGTCTTGACGTAATCTGCCGTGAGCCAATCTGGAAGGAGAATCTTGACTATCAGTGTGGAACAGGTCATGGCGTAGGCTATCTGTTAAACGTTCATGAGGGACCAAACAGCTTCCGCTGGCAGTATCGTCCAGGCTTTGACAATCCATTTGAGGCTGGTATGATAACAACAGATGAGCCAGGTATCTATTTACAGGATCAGTACGGAATCCGCACTGAGAATGAGCTTATCTGCTTTAAGGGTGAGAAGAACCAGTACGGTCAGTTTATGGGCTTTGAAAACATTACATACGTTCCCATTGATCTAGATGGAATCGACAAGCAGTATTTAAATGCAGAGGATGTAAAGCAGCTCAACGACTATCATAAGATGGTTTATGAGAAGATTTCTCCATACATGACACCAGAGGAGAATGAGTGGCTGAAGGAATATACAAGAGAAATTTAAGGGCTGCTTGCTTTCTAATCTATAAAGTTTACATAAATTTTGCTGTGATGTTAAAGCTCCCACGTAAATAAGTAGCCGCCGAGATTATCTTCGGATACGGTTACATGTTTCCAGCCGGATGGCGCGTCGATGACCCTGCCATTCTGGTGGGAAATTAGATAAGAACCATACTGATAAAAGGAACCTGGTTTCAACAAGTCAATATACTCTTCGAGAGTCAGATATTCGTCCATGATGATCTGGGAATGGGGAAGGCCGACATAGCGCAGATGCCACGGTTCGTAGGGGATGCCAGTTTGCTTTTCTCCGTAGGACGGATAGCGGACGATAAAACCATAATCCCGGCAGTTGGTATCAACAAAACGTCCGGCTGCCGATTTTGTAAAAGCCCATCCGCCGAACTGTGGGACATAAAGATCGAGCGCAAGACCTGCCTGATGTTCGCTTGCGCCGACTTCAGCGGCAACCGCGCTGTTTTCCTCTGTTTTCTCTTCTTGTTCTTTGGCGGTACGGTATGCTTCCCGCACATAAAGTGGAACGTCAAACTGCTCTCGCACGGTGGCAGACATGGCTGCATAAGCGTCCTGAATGCAGGAATTCATCTGTACATCCGTATCTTTATAGGAAGAGATTTCTGGCTGAAAAGAATCGGAAAGCGGATATGTGTCATTGATCAGCATCAATGCCTGATTCTTTGTGCAGTTTGGATCAGAAAGAAGATCATCAAGCTGTATGGTGTATGTGGAGACGGAAACGGTCTGCGGGAGACTTTGTTGATGAAACGTGGCAGCGAGATCATTCCGAAACTGGAAGAGAAGATTTTGGTGACTTAAAAAGAATAAAATACTGAAGCCGAGAACCAGAATAAGGAGAATCGGCAGCAGAATGAAAAGGATGCGTCTGGGACGGCGCGTCTTTTTTTTCGATATAGTTGTAGTAGTCATATGATATTGTTCCTTTCTGAAAAGTGTAAGATGCGACCAGTATAGCAGACAGAAACAGGAAAAAAAAGGGGAGAGCCAAAAACTTATAGAAATCTTAAAAAAAGAGTTGTTACTGTTCATAGATAAGCCAATATTGCGGCAAGCCCGAAGGTGAATGGATTTCACGAGCCGGACACTTGAAGCAGGTCTTTCAAAGTAATGTATAATAAGAAAGAACATAAAAGGAGCCTGCGGAGTTTGGTCCGGCGACGAAACCATTGCACCGTAGGGCTTTTGTAACATAGCACCGTGAACAGTAACGAAATCTTAGTAGGTCTCTTTTTGTTGTATAGTAGAGTGTTGACGCGGTAAAGAAAGTCTGATATACTTGTGAGCAACGGCGGTTAGCCGTCTAACATAGCAAAAAAGGCTGCTTCTGCAGCAGAATGTGAGGAGAAGGATGGGAGTATTATACTATAGCACCAGAGGAGACAAGCAGGCATATACAGCATCACAGGCAATTCTGCAGGGATTGGCAAAGGACGGTGGATTGTTCGTTCCGGACGCACTTCCAAAGCTCGATAAGACAATGGAAGAACTTTCAGCCATGGATTATAAGGAAGTGGCTTACGAAGTTATGAAGCAGTTTTTGACAGATTATACAAAAGAGGAATTAAAGACTTGTATCAAAAATGCCTATAATGATCGCTTTGACACACCGGCAATTGCACCGACTGTAAAGAAGGCAGGCGCATATTATCTTGAGCTGTTCCACGGTCCGACAATTGCATTTAAGGATATGGCGCTTTCAATCCTTCCTCATTTAATGGTAACGGCAGCAAAGAAGAACAATTGTGATAAAGAAATTGTTATTTTGACTGCAACTTCCGGTGATACCGGAAAGGCTGCTATGGCAGGCTTTGCAGATGTACCAGGCACCAGAATTGTTGTATTCTATCCAAAGGGCGGTGTCAGCGCTGTTCAGGAAAAGCAGATGGTAACACAGAAGGGAAAGAATGTAAAGGTAGTTGGCATTCACGGAAACTTCGATGATGCACAGAGCCGTGTAAAGGCACTGTTTGGTGATAAGGAACTCGAAAAAGAGCTTGCAGAAGGCGGCTTTCAGTTCTCGTCTGCAAACTCCATCAATATTGGCCGTCTTGTTCCGCAGGTTGCTTATTATGCATATGCTTATGCAAATCTTCTTCGTGATGGTGAGTTAAAGGATGGCGAGCTGTTAAATGTAGTTGTTCCGACTGGAAACTTTGGAAATATCTTAGCTGCCTACTATGCAAAGAACATGGGTGTGCCGATTGGAAAATTGATCTGTGCATCAAACGATAACAAGGTTTTATTTGACTTCTTTAGAAGCGGAAGCTATGACAGAAACAGAGAGTTTATTTTAACAACATCTCCATCTATGGATATTTTAATTTCAAGCAACTTAGAGAGATTGATTTATCGTATTGCAGGTGATGACTCAGCTGTAAATGCAGAGCTTATGGCATCATTGTCTAAGAACGGAAAATATACCATCACAGAGGAAATGGCAGAGAGACTTGGAGATTTCTATGGAAACTATGCAAATGAGGACGAGACTGCAGCACAGATCAAGAGCGTATATGAGAGTGACGGCTATGTGATGGATACCCATACTGCAGTAGCCTCTGCCGTATATGAAAAGTATAAGGCTGAGACAGGAGATACAACAAAGACATTGATCGCCTCCACCGCAAGCCCATATAAGTTTGCCAGAAGCGTTATGTCTGCAATTGATAGCAAGTATGAAAACGGCGAGGATTTTGCTTTGATTGACGAGCTTTGCCGCATTTCTGGTGTAAAGATTCCAGCCGCAGTAGAAGAGATTCGCAGCGCAGCCGTTCTTCACAATACTGTTGTAGACAGAGATGAGATGAAGCAGACCGTGCTTGAGTTTCTTGGACTGTAATATCTATGATACCAGGGTCAAAAGGTCAGAAAGCCGATGCAAGCTTGCTTGCAAGAGGTTTTTTGAACTCTTGACTCGCCAAAAATATGAGTAAGTAGCCATTTTTCAAAGAAAAATGAGCGGATTACGAATGTTTTTGAAGATTGCGAGAGTGCAAAGCACGTAGCAATCTGGTATCAAAGGGGGCAAAATACCTTTTGACCCCAACATCATATCTATTGATTATTGTTTTAGGGCGCTTCGGCGCCCTAAGTAACAGGGAGGTTTAATATGGCGAGGCTTCTTGTGGTAGACGATGAAGAAAAAATTCGTTTAATCATTCGAAAATACGCCGAGATGGAAGGACATCAGGTTACAGAGGCAAAGGATGGAATTGAGGCAGTTTCTATTTGTGCACTAGAAGATTTTGATGTGATAATACTTGATGTTATGATGCCGGGAATGGACGGTTTTGCAGTGTGTAAGCAGGTGCGTCGTTATAAAAAGATTCCAGTTATTATGCTGTCAGCCAGAGGCGAGGAGTATGATCGCATCAAAGGCTTTGAGTTAGGTGTTGATGATTATGTAGTAAAACCGTTTTCGCCTAAAGAGCTTATGTGCCGTGTGCGTGTTGTCGCGCAGCGAAACAGCGTATCAGGTACTGCGTATACAAAATCTGCATTGCAAAGTTCAGTGCAAGCAGGGCAGAGTGAGAAAAGCCAGGAGATTGAAGACACTCTTACAGATCGCAAGGTGTATTGTCATGGCGATTTAGTGGTGGACTTTACCGGAAGAAGCGTGATGATAAAAGATCACAGGCTAGATTTGACGCCGAAGGAATATGATTTATTGTTTTATTTGGTTGAAAATAGAAATATTGCACTTAGCCGTGATCAATTGATTACAAATGTATGGGGATACGATTATTACGGAGATGACCGAACGTTGGATACACATATTAAACGTCTTAGAAGTAGTCTTGAGGAATATAGAAGCTGTATCGTAACGTTAAGGGGAGTGGGGTATCGTTTCGATGATCATATTTAAAAGAAAGCATTTGAGCATTAAGTGGGGGATATTTGCCGGGATTCTTGTCTTTTTGGCAATTCTCCTGCTTTTGCTGTTTTTGTTGCAGACAGTTTATCTGGATGATATCTATAAGGCAGCAAAAAAGAATACACTGAACAATGCGAATGACAATGTAGAGCAGATTTTGGATGATCAGCTAGGAAATCTAAGTGTGATGGAGCAGCAGCTTGATGAACTTACCGCGGAATATGATATTGATATACAAATTTCTGGGGAGGATGGTACACTTCTTTACAGCTCGCTTCGCATGTATGAGAATACACTTCCAAAGCAATTTTATCAGGACTTTTACAAACGGGCAGAAAAAAATGGCGGCAGTTTTACCGAAGAAATCGCTGGAGACATTCAGAGAGATCCATTTGATTTGTTTGAAGGAAATGGGGAGCTGCCTGAAAAGCCAACCGATGAGGAGAATGAGGCTGTTCTGCCGCCCGAGAAGTCAACCGGTGACGGAAACGAGGCTGGTCAACCTCCTCAAAATGAGAATACTGGAAATGGAGTCAGCTTAGATCAGACACCACCGAGCGGGATTGCACAGGAAAGCATGGTGAGCGTAAGAATTTTGACAATCAGCAGTACACCATATCTTACAATTGTAAGCGCACGCCTTACACCAGTAAATGCCACCGTGCAGATGATTCGTCAGGAACTAATATTTGTCTCTATTATTATGATTATTTTGGCACTTGTGCTGGCCATGGTGATCTCACGCTTCATCTCAAAGCCGCTAAGCCAGATGAATGAGAGTGCAAAGGAGCTAGCAAAGGGTAACTATGATGTTGAATTTCATGATCAGAGCAGCCTTGAGATAAGTGAACTGGGGAGCACATTGAATTACACGGCAAGGCAGCTTAAAAAGACTGAGCAGCTTCAGCATGAGCTTATTGCAAATGTGTCTCATGATCTTCGTACACCGCTTACAATGATTCAGGCATATGCTGAGATGATGCGTGATATTCCAGGTGATAATACACAAGAAAATGTACAGGTTATCATTGATGAGGCAGGTCATCTGACAGGTATGGTAAATGATCTTCTCGATATCAGTAAGCTGCAGGCCGGTGTAACGCAGCTAAACAAGACGCATTTCAACCTCACAGCAAACCTTGAGGAAGCAGTGCAGCGCATTGGCAGAATGGCATCAGCAAACGAGTTTACGATTGAGCTAATTTGTGATCATGATAAAGAAGTTTTTGTAGATGCTGATGAGTTTAAGATATATCAGGTTGTTTACAATTTGATCAATAATGCGTTAAATTATTCGGGAGATTCAAGACACGTTACCGTGCGTCAGGAGTGCATAGACGACACTGTAAAAGTATCTGTGCAGGATTTTGGACCGGGCATTGCAAAGGAAAATTTACCACTTGTCTGGGAGCGCTATTATAAGGTAGATAAGGAACACCTGCGAAGCTTTAATGGAAGTGGACTTGGTCTTGCAATTGTGCGAAAGATTTTAGAACTTCATAATGCGCAGTATGGTGTTGACAGTACACTAGGGCAAGGAAGTACATTTTGGTTTTGCCTGAAAGTATCAGATGAGTAATGAACAAATTAGAGCAAAAGGTAAAAAGTAATAGTAAAAATTAGAAACAACAGTATGAAAAAGGGAGGATATATGATAGAAGAAAATAAGTCTTCAATGAAAAACAGTGTCAGAAGGATAATTATAGCAGGAATTGGTGTATTGATCCAGATTATCTGGGTGGTGGTGCTGTTAATGCGTTTAAACGAGTATTCACAAATTATTACATTATTAACAGTAGCAATTGAGCTTGTGCTTGTTTTAGCTGTATATAGTATGGATACCAATGCTGCGTTTAAATTGCCGTGGATCATATTAATTACAGTGGCACCCATTGTTGGAATATGCGTTTTCTTTTTGTTTGGCCGATCAGGGGCAACAAAAAAAGTGCGAGCACGTTATCGCAAAATTGATCAGCAATTGTTTGCATATCTTGATCAGGATGAACAGATTATTGAGGAACTGTCAAAAAAGGATGAGCGACTTGCAAATGACTTTAAATATTTGTGGAAATGTGCATCAAGTCCTGTTTACAAAAATACAGATGTGAAGTATTATGGAGATACCTGTGATGCAATGGCGGCTCAGCTAGAAGATATGATGCAGGCAAAAAAGTTTATCTTTTTGGAGTACCATGCGATTGAGATGGCAGAGTCTTTTCAGGCATTGCGCAAGGTTTTGATGGCAAAGGCAAGAGAAGGCGTAGAAATTCGTATTTTGTATGATGATGCCGGCTGTATAGGATTTTTAAATCCACGTTTTATCAAATACATGGAAAGTATGGGGATTCAGTGCCGTGTGTTTAACCCAATTATGCCGGTGCTTAATATTTTCATGAATAATCGTGATCACAGAAAGATTACCGTTATTGATGGAAAGGTTGCTTATACGGGCGGCTATAATTTAGCAGATGAATATTTTAATATCACGCATCCGTATGGGCAGTGGAAGGACAGTGGAATACGTTTTGAGGGAGATGCCGTGCAAACGGCAACTATTCTGTTTCTGGAAATGTGGAATGCACTTAGAGAACAGGATGTCGATATTGAAAAGTATCTTCCAGTATATCCTTATAAAGCAAAGGAACAGGGATTTTTTGCGCTTTACGGTGATAGTCCGCTTGATAAGGAACCAGCAGGTGAAAATGTTTATATGAATCTGCTACGTCATGCAAAAAAATATATTTATTTTACGACGCCATATTTGATTCTAAGCGATGAGATGACAAGAGAGCTCACTGGAGCAGCAAAGCGCGGTGTTGATGTGCGAATTATTACACCTGGCATTCCTGATAAAAAAACAATTTTTCAGGTAACAAAATCTTATTATCCGCAGCTCTTAAAGCATGGTGTTAAGATTTATGAATATACGCCGGGCTTCATGCATGAAAAGCAATGTATCTGCGATGGAGAGATTGTTGTAGTGGGAACTATCAATCTTGATTTTAGAAGTTTGTATCTTCATTTTGAAAATGCAGCGCTTTTTTGTGGGTATGAAGCAGTTTCTCATGTCAAGGAAGATTTTGAAGCACTATTTCCAATCTGCAAGGATATGTCAAAGGAGCCATCTGAAAGGACAAGACGCCTTCGCTTATCACAGCTGATATTAAGGTTATTCTCACCTCTTATGTAATGATACCAGGGTCAAAAGGTCAGAAAGCCGATGCAAGCTTGCTTGCAAGAGGTTTTTTGAACTCTTGACCCCAACATCATGTAATAACACTATATAAATAAATCTACGAAAGGAAAAAGAATATGTCTGTTTTATTTCCAAAAATCCCAGCTCTCCTGCACGGAGGCGACTACAATCCAGACCAGTGGCTGGATCGTCCTGATATCCTTGAGGAGGATATTAAAATGATGAAAAAGGCAGGAGTAAACACGGCAACAGTTGGTGTATTTTCCTGGTCTGCACTTGAGCCGCAGGAAGGAAACTTCCAGTTTGGATGGCTTCATGATATCATGGATAAATTATATGAAAATGGTATTTATACTGTTTTGGCAACGCCGACAGGAGCCAGACCGGCATGGATGGATGAAAAATATCCGTCCGTTCTTCGCGTCGAGAAAGATGGACGCAGAAATCATCACAGCGGCAGACACAATCACTGCATGAGTTCTTTAGAATACCGTTCACTTGTTGAGAAGATGGATACAAAGCTTGCGCAGGAATTTGGAAATCATCCAGGACTCATTTTATGGCATATTTCAAATGAGTTTGGAGGAGAGTGCTATTGTGAAAACTGTAAAAAGCGGTTTCAGGAATATTTAAGAGAGAAGTATCACAATAACATTGAAGAACTGAATAAGCAGTGGTGGACCTCCTTCTGGAGCCGCCGTTTTGACTCTTTTGAGCAGATAGAGCCGCCGTATGACAATGGAGAGCATTCTATTCTGGGATTAAATTTGGATTGGAAGCGTTTTAACTCCTGGAATATGAAAGATTACCTTGCATTTGAGCGCAGAATTTTAAAGAAGTATACGCCTCAGGTTCCAGCAACAGCAAACTTTATGAAGCTGTTTGAGCAGTTAGATTATGTGGATCTGGCAAAGGAGATTGATATTATTTCGTGGGATGGTTATCCGAGCTGGAATAATGATTATGAGACACCGGCAGATACTGCGGCAGAGCTTAGCTTTGATCATACAGTTATGAGAAGCTTAAAGAAGGATAAGCCATTTATGCTTATGGAGAGCACACCAAGTCTTGTTAACTGGCATTCATTTAATAAATTAAAGCGTCCGGGCATCCTTCGCGCAAGCAGCATTCAGACAATTGGCTGTGGAAGCGATACAGTTCAGTATTTCCAGTGGAGAAAAGGTCGCGGTGCAGCGGAACAGTTCCATGGCGCTGTTGTAGATCATCTTGGAAGAGATGACACAAGAGTATTCAAAGAAGTATCAGAGGTTGGAGAAATTTTAAAGAAGTTGGCACCAGTTACAGGTTCAAAGGTAACGTCAAAGGCTGCTGTTCTTTTTGATTGGAGCAACCGCTGGGCGATTAAGGACATGCAGGGCATGGCGCGTGATACTAAAAATTATGAGAAGGAAGTACGCAAATTTTACAATATTCATTTAAAGAAGGGCATCAATGCAGATATAGTATTCCCACTTGAGGATTTGTCTTCATACAGTCTTGTTGTACTGCCAATGTATTATGCTGTATCCAAGGAGGCTGGTGAATGGTTAAAGGAATATGTAAAAAATGGTGGAACAGTAGTGGCAACATATCTGACTGCATATGTAAATGAAAATACGCTGGCATACTTAGGCGGCTTTCCGGGCGCAGGTCTTGGAGAGGTCTTTGGTCTGTATGCTGAAGAGCTTGACACATTATATCCAACGGATTCAAATTCAGTTTTGATGAAGGATGGAAACAAGGCTTTAGTAAAGGATTACTGTGAGTTGATTAAGCTTACAGGGGCAGAAGTTCTTGGTACATACGAGAGCGATTTCTATGCAGGTATGCCGGCAGTAACTGTACACTCCTATGGAAAGGGAAAGGCATATTATATTGGAACAAGAATGGAAGAGACGGATCTGATTAAATTCTTTACACCAATCTGGTCAGAATGCGGTATTAAGGAAAAAGAGCTTCCAGAGGGAGTAGAGTATCTGACACGTACAGCAGAAGATGGCAGCACCTTTGATTTCTATGTCAACTATAACGCAACGCCGGCAACTGTTCAGTTGGCAAAAAATGGAACTAATCTTTTAAACGGCGAGGCAGTAAGCGGCAAGGTTGAGATCTTACCATTTAATGCAGTTGTTGTAAAGTAAGCAATTGTGAGGTTTTGAGATGAGAAAAGAATTGTTTCATATGGAGCGCGATGTCTTAAATATAGGAGATAGTGTGACGATCATTGAGGGACAGCTTCCATTTTCGTATTACTATACAATTGTTCCGGCGTTGGCTATGTCCAAAAATTATAAGAATGCGGAGCGCATTAAGAGCCGTGAGGGCAAAGTTGTTTCAAAGGAACGAAAGGGCAGTACGTTTGAAATCTATGTTGAGTTCGAAAACTGATTATTTTGTAGGAATTGAACGGTGCACATAAATAAAGAGCACAAAAATTTTGCAATTATGCAGAAATTTGTTTTAGGACTTGAAAAAATAATTTATCCATGGTACTATATTTTAGATAACAACAAAATTCAAGGCGAGGTACCGCCTGGATAGAGAATTGCGGACGGTGCACGTATGTGTACCGTCTTTATTTTTGGCGAAAGGGCATGGTGAACCAATGAAGGCATTTCTAATTTTAGAGGATGGACATGTATTTACAGGTACAGCGATTGGCGCAGATAAAGAAATCATCAGTGAGATTGTTTTTAATACTTCAATGACAGGCTACCTAGAGGTACTTACAGATCCTTCTTATGCGGGTCAGGCTGTTGTAATGACTTATCCGCTGATCGGTAATTATGGAATCTGTTATGAGGATATGGAGTCAAAGCGTCCGTGGCCGGATGGCTATATTGTACGTGAGTTGTCCCGTATGCCAAGCAACTTCAGAAGTCAGGGAACTATTCAGGAGTTTCTTGAGAAAAATGAAATTCCAGGAATCTGTGGAATTGATACTAGAGCATTGACACAGCTTTTGCGTGAGAAGGGAACCATGAATGGTATGATTACACGCAGAGAGGATTTTGACTTGGAGGAGATCCTTCCAAAGCTTAAGGCATATTCCCCGACTGGCGTAGTAATGGCAACTACATGTAAGGAAAGAGAAGTATTGCCGGGAGATGGCTACAAGGTAGCACTTCTTGATCTTGGTGCAAAGAAAAATATTGGCGACTCACTGCATAAGAGAGGTTGTGAAGTTAACATTTATCCTGCTGACACAAAAGCAGAGGATATTCTTGCAGCAAATCCTGATGGCATTATGCTTTCAAACGGTCCTGGAGACCCGAAGGAGTGTACAGAGATCATTAAGGAGATCAAAAAGCTGTATGATTCTAACGTTCCGATTTTTGCAATCTGCCTTGGCCATCAGCTGATGGCACTGGCAAATGGTCTTGATACACATAAGATGAAATATGGTCATCGCGGCGGCAATCATCCGGTAAAGGATTTAAAGACAGGAAGAGTTTATATTACCTCTCAAAATCATGGCTATGTTGTAGATACCGACAAGCTTGATCCAAAGGTTGCTGTGCCGGCATTTGTAAATGTAAACGATGGAACAAATGAAGGTCTTTCTTATACAGGAAAGAACATTTTTACAGTTCAGTATCATCCAGAGGCTTGCCCGGGACCGCAGGACAGTGCGTACCTGTTTGACAGGTTTTTGGATATGATGGCAGCAGGAAAAAATAAATAATAGACGACAGGAGGAAACACAGCAATGCCAAAGGATAGCAGTATAAAGAAGGTTCTTGTAATTGGTTCGGGTCCGATTGTCATCGGCCAGGCAGCAGAGTTTGACTATGCAGGTACACAGGCCTGCCGTTCATTAAAGGAGGAGGGTGTATCAGTTGTTCTTGTAAACTCTAATCCAGCGACGATTATGACAGATAAAAGAATTGCTGATCATGTCTATATCGAGCCGTTAACAGCAGAGGTGTTAGAGCAGATTATCGAAAAAGAGCGTCCTGACAGTGTTCTTCCGACACTGGGAGGTCAGGCTGGTCTAAATCTTGGTATGGAGCTTGCAGAGAAAGGTATTCTTGAAAAATATGGATGCCGTTTGATTGGTACTACACCAGAGACGATCAGAAAGGCAGAGGATCGTCAGGAATTTAAGGATACAATGGAAAAGATTGGAGAGCCTTGTGCAGCATCTAAGGTTGTTCACAACATTCCAGATGGTCTTGAATTTGCAGAACAGATCGGTTATCCAGTTGTTCTTCGTCCTGCCTACACACTTGGAGGAAGCGGCGGCGGAATCGCATATGACAAAGAGCAGATGGAGGAAATTTTAGGAAATGGTCTTCGTCTTTCCCGTGTAGGTGAGGTTTTGGTTGAGCGCTGTATCGCAGGATGGAAAGAGATTGAGTACGAGGTAATGCGTGATGGTGCAGGAAATGTAATTACAGTCTGCAACATGGAAAACATTGACCCTGTTGGTGTTCATACAGGAGATAGTATAGTTGTTGCACCGTCTCAGACGCTTGGTGATAAGGAATATCAGATGCTTCGTACCTCAGCGTTAAATATCATCAGTGAGTTAAAGATTACTGGAGGATGTAACGTTCAGTACGCATTAAAGCCAGACAGCTTTGAGTATTGTGTTATTGAGGTAAACCCGCGTGTAAGCCGTTCCTCTGCACTGGCATCAAAGGCAACAGGTTATCCGATTGCAAAGGTTGCAGCAAAGATTGCACTTGGCTACACTCTTGATGAGATTCCGAATGCCATCACAAAGAAAACCTTCGCAAGTTTCGAGCCAATGTTAGACTACTGCGTTGTCAAGATTCCGAGACTGCCATTTGATAAGTTTATCAGTGCATCAAGAAAGCTGACAACACAGATGAAGGCAACAGGAGAAGTTATGGCAATCTGTGATAACTTCGAGGGTGGTCTTATGAAGGCACTTCGTTCTCTTGAGCAGCATGTTGACAGCCTTGTAACAGATGAGTACAGCAAGCTGACGGCAGATGAGTTTGAGGAGCAGATGAGTATTGTCGATGACCGCAGAATCTTCCGCATTGCAGAGGCAATCCGCAGAGGCTACAGCTATGAAAAGATCCATCAGATCACAATGATTGATCCGTGGTTTATTGACAAGATTGCTATTCTTGTAGAGATGGAGACACGTCTGAAAACAGAAGAACTTACTCCTGATCTGTTAAAGGAAGCAAAGCGTATTGAATTCCCGGATAAGTTAATCGCATCCTTAAGCGGCAAGACTGAGGATCAGGTAAAGAAGATGCGCTATGACAATGGCATCACAGCAGCCTTTAAGATGGTTGATACATGTGCAGCAGAGTTTGCAGCAACTACACCATATTATTATTCTGTTTTTGGAAGCGAGAATGAGGCGAAAAAGACAGAGGGAAGAAAGAAGGTTCTTGTTCTTGGTTCTGGACCTATCCGTATCGGACAGGGTATTGAGTTTGACTTCTGTTCTGTTCATTGTACGTGGGCATTTGCAAAGGAAGGCTATGAGACTGTTATCATCAATAATAACCCTGAAACAGTTTCAACCGATTTCGATATTGCAGATAAGCTGTATTTTGAACCACTGACACCAGAAGATGTGGAGAGCATTGTAAATCTGGAACATCCAGACGGCGCTGTTGTTCAGTTTGGTGGTCAGACAGCAATCAAGCTGACTGAGGCTTTAATGAAGATGGGAGTTCCGATTCTTGGAACGAGCGCAAAAGACGTTGATGCAGCAGAGGACCGTGAGCTGTTTGATCAGATTCTTCGCGAGACAAAGATTCCGCGTGCATCAGGCGGAACTGTATTTACAGTAGAAGAGGCATTAAAGGTTGCACATGAGCTTGGTTATCCAGTGCTTGTTCGTCCATCCTACGTTCTTGGCGGTCAGGGTATGCAGATCGCAATTAATGATGAGGATATTACGCAGTATATTGGTATTATCAATCGTTATGCACAAGAGCATCCGATTCTTGTCGATAAATATTTGATGGGTAAGGAGCTTGAGGTTGATGCTGTATGCGATGGACAGGATATTCTGATTCCTGGTATCATGGAGCACATTGAGCGTGCTGGTATCCACTCTGGTGATAGTATTTCTGTTTATCCGGCAAAGAGCATCAGTCAGAAGACAAAAGAAACTATCGTTGAGTATACAAAGCGTCTGGCAAGAGCGCTTCATGTAAGAGGTCTGATTAATATTCAGTTTATCGAGTATCAGGGAGAGGTCTATGTAATTGAGGTGAATCCGCGTTCTTCCCGTACTGTACCATATATCAGTAAAGTAACAGGTATCCCGATTGTCGATCTGGCAACACAGGTGATCATCGGAAACACAATCCGTGGTCTTGGTTATGAGCCAGGTCTGCAAAAGGAAGCAGATTATTATGCAATTAAGATGCCGGTATTCTCCTTTGAAAAGCTGCGCGGAGCTGATATTGCACTTGGACCAGAGATGAAGTCAACAGGTGAGTGTCTTGGAATTGGCAAGACCTTTAACGAGGCACTTTATAAGGCTTTCCTTGGTGCAGGCTTCCATCTTCCAAAGTATAAGAAGATGATTATTACAGTTCGCGATGATGATAAGGAAGAGATCGTAGATATTGCAAGACGTTTCAAGGCAATTGGCTACGAGATCTATGCGACAAAGGGAACAGGAGCAGCACTTCGTGCAAAGGGAGTGGATACACTTTATATAAGCAAGCTGGAGCAGGATTCACCGAATCTTCTTGATTTGATTCTTGGCCATCAGATTGATCTTGTCATTGATACACCAACACAGGGCGCAGAGCACAGCCATGATGGTTTTATTATCCGTAGAAATGCAATCGAGACAGGTGTAAATGTACTGACAGCAATCGATACAGCAAAGGCATTGATTACTAGTCTTGAGAATAGAGAAGAGCAGCTGACACTGATCGATATCGCAACCATTTAAGACACCAGGGGACAATAGAAATATTGTCCCCTTATGCGTTTTGAAAGGAGAAAATTTAATGCTTAGACAAACAATAGCAGAGCTTATCGTACTATTTTTTTGCTATTCTGTCGCCGGATGGTGCATGGAAGTGATATTAAAGTATATACAGTTTCACCGTTTTATTAACCGTGGATTTTTAATTGGTCCATATTGTCCGATTTATGGCTCAGGTGCCGTTGTTGTAACAGTTTTAGTTGGTGGACTGATTGGAAATGCAAGCTATATTGTGACGTTTTTGGCGTCTTTTGTACTCTGCGGAGTCCTAGAATATTTTGTCAGCTGGTACATGGAAAAAATGTTCCATGCGCGCTGGTGGGATTACAGCCAAAAGCCAATGAATCTGCATGGCCGTATTTGGATTGGAAACTTGGTATTATTTGGAATTGGAGGTGTGGCAATTGTAAAGCTGATTGATCCAGTTTTGATGAAATGGATTCATGCCATTCCGCAGTGGATTCTTTATACGCTGTCAGGTGCAATTGTTATGCTGATGATCTGGGATAATATTGTATCACATATTGCATTTAATCTTGTTAAAAAGGAAATTGATGGTGTAGAAGCAGATAATTCTGAGGAAGTCAGCACAAAGGTGCGCCAACTTCTTCGCGAGGATCCGGTACTGCTTCGCCGTATCGGAGAGGCATATCCGAACTTAGAAATCAATTCTAAGAAATTTGCAGAGAAGCTAAAGGCACAGGCAGAGGCTGTACAGGAGAGTGTAGAAGAGAAGAAGCAGGCAGTGGCGGATGCTGTAGCAGAGGGAAAATTGGCGGCAGAAGCGGCAGCAGAAGAACGGAGACTGGCAGCAGAGGAGCGAAAACAGCTAGTGCAGGAGGCCGTTGAAGAGAAAAAAATAGCCTTTGAGGAGAAAAAACAGGCAGTAGCTCTTGCTGTGTCAAAAGCGCAGCAAAAGCGGCAGTCAGAAGAGGCTTTTCGTGCTCGCATGAAAAAAGCAGATCAGAAAAAACGGGAAGAAAAAATAAGAAAAGGAAATAAAAAATGAGATATCAACCATTGTCGAGGCGACTGATCAATTTGATCTATCCGCTCGTCATCTATATGGCTATAGGAATGGCAGTGCTAGGTCTTTATCCAAACGGCGGTCTGATGGCAAATCTGATTGAAAAAGTGTCCTGTATTATAATTATGGGAATTTTATTTTACAAAGATTCCAAACAGATTCGCTGGGAAGGCAAGAAGCTATCACTTTATTCTGCAATCATCATGATTATCATTGGAATATGTGCCTGTATTGGCGTTAATATGCTGTTTGAGTTAACTGGGTTAAAGACAATCAGAGAAGAAGATGCAAAAAACGTAGCAAAGGCACTTTATTCAGACAAGCTGTGGCTTCAGATACTTGTAGTTGGCATTGCAGCACCAGTGGCAGAGGAACTTTTATTTCGCGGTATCCTTTACAGAAGAATGCGTACGTGGCTTAGTGTGGGGCCGTCAGCCTTGGCAGCGCTTTTGATTTTTGCCGCAGTTCATGGCAATCTGCTTCAGGCACTGTACGCATTTATTTTAGGAGCACTTCTTGTTTGGACATATGAACGGTTCGCAAAGCTTACAGCACCAATTATTTTGCATGTATCAGCCAACCTCATATCCATTCTTGTACAGCAAAGCACATGGCTTAGCAGCTATTTGCAGACATATGCAGTGGCTGCCTGCATCATTGGTTTTGCAGGAACAGCTGCAGGAGTTGTGTATATTACAATTCACGAATAAGCCGGAAACTATTGCACCGAGGGGCTTTCATGAACAGTAACTTTTGTATTTGACAAAAAGACCTTGCAGTAGCCTGAAAAATTGTATATAATCACCTTGTATGGTATTTGTACAGGAAAATTTGCACTGCAGCATATGCTGCTAGGCTACAGAAAGGTATTTATGATGAAACTTTTAACAATAACAGTTCCAAGCTATAATTCAGAGGCATATTTGGATCGCTGCATGGCAACGCTGCTTCCGGGTGGTGATGAGGTAGAGATTTTGATCGTGGATGACGGATCAACAGACCGTACAGCAGAAATTGCGGACGAATATGAGAGAAAATATCCGAATATTGTGCGGGCAATTCATAAGGAAAACGGAGGTCATGGAGACGCAGTAACGACGGGAATCAGAAATGCAACAGGTCTGTTCTTTAAAGTAGTTGACAGTGATGATAGCCTTGCACCAGAAGCTTATAAGCAGGTGCTTGATTTTTTACGCCGTATTGTCAAAAAAAATCATGAGCTTGATATGCTGATTTCCAATTTTGTTTACGATCGTCATGACGAGAATGGTGATGTGCTTCGCCAGAAGTCAATTGATTATCGCAAGACACTTCCAAGGGGACGTTTCTTTAGCTGGAAAGAAATAGGTAAGTTCCAGACAGGTCATTATCTTTTGATGCATGCAGTAATATACCGCACCAGTCTGTTAAAGGGAATTAACCTGACGCTTCCAAAGCATACATTCTATGTTGATAATATTTATGTATACAAGCCATTTCCATATGTGCGCGTTATGTACTATCTGGATGTAGATTTTTATATGTACTATACGGGAAGAGAAGATCAGTCTGTTAATCAGCAGGTTATGATGAAGCGAATCGACCAGCAGGATCGCGTCAATCGCATCATCTTTGATGCATTTGATCTTGAAAAAATCAGCAACAAAAAGCTGCGCAGCTATTTATATAGCTATCTGCAGATTATGTGTACGGTAACTACAGTTCATTATGCGTTAATTAACACAGAGGATTCAAAACAAAAAAAGGAAGCACTTTGGAGTTATATGAAAAAAGAAAATCAAACTATGTGGCGTCATCTTCGTTTTAGTGCTCAGGGAATTGCACTAAATCTTCCAGGTAAGGTCGGAAGAGCGATTGTATGCAGGGGATATGGTTTGGCACAGCGCTTCTTTGGATTTAGCTAATAATTTTTTGGGGGAAAAGGAGAGTTATTATTAAGACTCTCCTTTTTTGTGTTTTTTGTGGGATGAAATTTTATGACACAAAAAAAGGACCACTTGCGCGATCCTTGTAGTCAGTAGCGGAAGGGAGATTTGAACTCTCGACACCACGGGTATGAACCGTGTGCTCTAGCCAGCTGAGCTATTCCGCCAAGATGGGGCCTATAGGGCTCGAACCTATGACCCTCTGCTTGTAAGGCAGATGCTCTCCCAGCTGAGCTAAGACCCCTTGACGAAGAGAAGTATAGCGCATATCAAAGAAAATGTCAAGCAAATTTTTCAAAAAATTCCGAAAATTTTTATAGATTCTGCGTGGAAAATAAAAGTGAGTCGTGATATGATAATAATATCAGGGTCAAAAGGTTAGAAATCTGGTATCAAAGGAGTCAAAAACATTTTGCCCTTAACATAAAGAAAGGTAAGGAGATTTGATATGAGAGTTGGTATGGGATATGATGTGCATCGCCTCGTTGAGGGACGCAAACTGATTTTAGGCGGTGTAGAGATTCCGTATGAAAAAGGACTTCTTGGTCATTCTGACGCAGATGTGCTGCTTCATGCAATAATGGATGCGCTGCTTGGTGCGGCTGCACTTGGAGATATTGGTCAGCATTTTCCAGACACGGATCCGGCATATAAGGGAGCATCAAGCATAGAATTGCTAAAAAGAGTAGGAGAACTTCTTGAGGAAAATTGTTACTACATCAGCAATATAGATGCAACTGTTATTGCACAGAGACCGAAGCTTGCCGGATATCGTGAGCAGATGAGAGCAAATATTGCAGAGGCACTTCATCTTGAACTCGATCAGGTAAACATTAAGGCAACAACAGAAGAAGGACTAGGCTTTACAGGAACAGGAGAGGGCATCTCTTCACAGGCAGTCTGCTTAATTGATAAGCCAGAATTTTATATGGACGGTACGATTGGCTGCGGTGGCTGTGGCGGCTGTAAAAATTGATCTATACTGATCTTTAGGAATTGAAAATTTGAAAGGATAACTGGAAAATAATGGGAGGACTTGATTTATTCGGGTGTCTTTGGCTCTTTTTCGTATATTCATTTTTGGGATGGATTGCGGAGACATGTTTTTGTGTCTTAAAATACCGAAAATTTATGAACAGAGGTATGCTAAACAGCCCACTTTGTATTGTATACGGCATTGCAGCAGTAATTATAACAATTGGCTTTCCAGAATTGTTTGATGAGGTACCGATTTTGTTTCTGGGCTGTGCGGGAGTTAGTACACTTCTTGAGTGGTTTACAGCAAAGATTCTTGAAAAATTGGATCATAAAAAATGGTGGGACTATTCTTCTAAAAGATGGAATCTTGATGGATACATCTGTCTGCAGTATTCTATTGTATGGGGTATCTTAGGCGTTTTATCAGTTAAGTTTGTAACACCTGTTTTGATGAAATTTTATCATATGGTACCATCATTTATGATGCAGATTACATTGTGGGCACTGCTTGGTGTGTTAATAGTTGATATTTTGGGATCTACATATATCATTCGCGGCAGTGTAAAGAGAAATGATACGATTCAAAAGATTGATCACGAACTCTATAGCAGAAAAAAACGATTTGGAAGATGGCTTGAAAAGCATATCCTTATGCGTGTGGAAAAAGCATATCCTGCGATCAATGAGGGAGAACGCGTAGAGAAGGAAAAAATAACCGTTTTTGCTGAAGGCTGCAGTTTTTACAAGCTTGTATTATTGTTTTTTATAGGTGCATTTGCAGGCGATTTGATAGAGACTATATTTTGCCGTATCACGATGGGGTACTGGATGAGCAGAAGCAGCGTTGTATGGGGTCCATTTAGTATTGTATGGGGTCTTGCAATGGTGGTGGCAACATCGCTTTTGTACAATTACAGAAATCGCTCCTCATCGTTTATTTTTGCGATGGGAACCGTATTAGGCGGTGTATACGAGTATTTGTGCAGCGTTTTTACGGAAATCGTATTTGGAAAGATCTTCTGGGATTACAGCGGTTTTATGTTTAATATCGGAGGACGAATTAATTTGCTGTTTTGTTTTTTCTGGGGAATTGCAGGTGTTGTATGGTTGAAAGGAGTTTATCCTTATCTTTCTAAGTGGATTGAAAAGATTCCAATGCTTGCTGGAAAAATCATAACATGGTGTCTTATCATTTTTATGGCAGCAGACAGTCTTGTGTCAGCAGCGGCACTTATGCGCCAGGATCAGCGTGAAAAAAATATTCCAGCAAGCAATGTTGTACAGCAGTGGCTGGATGAAAATTATGATGATGAAACACTTTATAAGATTTATCCAAAGGCAAAGAAGCCAAAAAAGGTTGACAAATCCGAAAACATCACATATAGTAACACTAGAAATGATGCAGCACTGTAATACAGTGAATAAACAGACATCTGTGATATTTTTGCATCATACAATAAAAAAAGCTTCGAAAAGGCTTTGAACGGAAAGAGTACTGTCGCAGGAAATGTCAGAGAGAGCAGGCCCAGGCTGAAAACCTGCTTCATGGAACGGGACAGGAAGTGCATCCGGGAGCTGGCTGTGTGAATAAAGTAGCATGGCACGCTGGTTTGCGTTATCACCGGCTGTGTATACAGAATAAGTGTCAGCATCTATGCTCTCACAGGAGTGGAACCGCGGAAAATTTTTCGTCTCCTGGCTTTTGCCAGGGGACGTTTTTTTGTGCGAGAACTGCGAAGCAGTGGAGCAAGTCGTATGTATCAAAAACTGCGGACAAAGATTTTCGAAGCAGGAAGGGAGTGGCATGAGAATCGTTCAATATGTACTTGATGAAATTTCGCTTATCAGAGAACGGGATCCGGCAATTAATTCGCCGGCAGAGGTATTTTTGTATCCCTGTTTCTGGGCGGTACTTTGGTATCGTCTTGCGCACAGACTTTACCTGAAAAAAAGGTATTTTGCAGCGCGTATGATCTCTCAGTGTACAGCGCGAAGAACTGGAATCGAGATCCACCCAGGAGCTAAGATCGGAAAAGGCTTTTTTATTGATCATGGTCATGGTGTTGTGATTGGAGAGACAGCAGAGATTGGTGACAATGTTACCTTATATCAAGGTGTTACACTTGGTGGTACAGGAAAAGAGCATGGAAAACGCCATCCGACAATTGGAAATAATGTTATGATCAGTGCAGGCGCGAAGGTTCTCGGTTCCATTACAATTGGAGACAACTGTAAAATCGGTGCTGGAAGTGTTGTACTAAAACCAGTTCCGCCCAATTCTACGGTGGTAGGAGTTCCAGGACGTGTTGTCAAACGTGACAATGTACGATTGCCGCAAACTGATCTTGATCAGGTGCATATGCCAGATCCGGTGCTTGCTGATATTGAACAGCTTAAAAAGCAGTACGCTAAGCTGTATCAAATGGTTGAGAAATCACAGATGAAAACGAAAAGAAGAAAGGAAACAACATGGAAATCTACAATACATTAACAAAACGAAAAGAAGAATTTAAGCCGCTTGAGCCGGGAAAGGTAAAAATGTATGTCTGCGGTCCTACAGTATACAATTATATTCATATTGGAAATGCACGCCCGATGATCGTATTTGATACTGTGCGCCGCTATATGGAATACAAGGGCTATGACGTAAATTATGTTTCAAATTTTACTGATGTAGATGATAAGATTATCAAAAAGGCAAATGAGGAAGGTGTTGAGGCATCTGTTATCTCTGAGCGTTTCATAAAGGAGTGCAAGCAGGATATGGCTGCTATGAATGTAAAGCCGGCGACAACTCATCCGCTTGCAACACAGGAAATCGATGGAATGATCGATATGATCAGTACCTTGATCGAAAAAGGTCATGCTTATGAGAAGAATGGCACTGTTTATTTCCGTACTGCAAGTTTTAAGGATTATGGTAAGCTTTCTCATAAGAACCTTGATGATCTTCAGTCAGGTTTTCGTGATTTAAAGGTAAGTGGCGAGGAAGACAAGGAAAGCCCGCTTGATTTTGTTTTGTGGAAGCCAAAGAAGGAAGGAGAGCCATACTGGGAATCTCCGTGGAGCGAAGGACGTCCGGGATGGCATATTGAGTGCTCTGTTATGTCAAAGAAATACTTAGGCGAGCAGATTGATATTCATGCCGGTGGTGAGGATTTGATTTTCCCACATCATGAAAATGAGATTGCACAGAGTGAGGCATGCAACGGAAAAGAGTTTTCTCATTATTGGATGCACAATGCGTTCTTAAATATTGATAACAGAAAAATGAGTAAGTCACTTGGTAACTTCCTGTTAGTAAGAGATATTGAGAAGAAGTATGATCTTCAGGTACTTCGTTTCTTTATGTTAAGCGCACACTACAGAAGTCCATTAAATTTCAGTGCAGAGCTTATGGAAGCAGCAAAGAACGGTCTTGATCGTATCTTAACATGTGCTGCATGGCTTCAGAAGCAGTCTGCTAACGAGGGTGAGCTTACTAATCAGGAGAGCGAAGTAGTCGAGGAAGCAAAGAAATATGTAGGCAAGTTTGAGGCAGCAATGGAGGATGACTTTAATACAGCAGATGCAATTGCAGCTATTTTCGAGCTTGTAAAATATGTAAATACAAATAAGACAGATGAGCTTTCAGGAAAAGCAGCAAAGGCACTGTATGAGATTTTAAAGCAGCTTTGCGATATCCTTGGTATTATCATTGAGAAAAAAGAAGAACTTTTGGATGCTGATATCGAAGCCCTGATCGAGGAGCGTAAACAGGCAAGAAAGGCAAAGAACTTTGCGCGTGCCGATGAAATTCGTAAGGAGCTTGCAGATAAGGGCATTATTCTTGAGGATACAAGACAGGGTGTGACCTGGAAGCGTGTGTAATAAAAATCAGAAAGATATAGAAAGAGGAAATACATGGAACAAAATCAGCAGCTGCTTGAACAGATCCAACAGAAATTTTTATTAAAGCAGATGCCTGCAAAGGAATATTCACCTTTGGTGCTTGCTTATATTGGCGATGGGATTTACGATATGATTGTCCGCACGATTTTTGTAAGCTACGGAAATACACAGGTTGATAAATTAAACAAGCAGGCAAGCAATGTCTGCCGTGCCTCTTCACAGGCCGCGATTGCATTTGCAATTGCACCGCTTTTGACAGAGGAAGAGACATCTGCTTACCGCAGAGGTCGTAATGCAAGATCTTTTACAAAAGCAAAGAATGCAACGATGTCTGATTATCGTCATGCAACTGGATTAGAGGCACTTTGTGGTTATCTGTATTTAAATGGTGAGATGGAGCGTTTGCTTGATCTTCTTTCAGAGGGCTTTGTGCGCACAGGTGTGCTGTGCGTCGAAGCACCAGAAAAAGAGAAGCTGCATCAGAAAGAAGAAAGGACGAAGGAATAAAGAAAATATGGGATATCATGAATCATTAACAGAGGGCCGAAATGCGGTTCTTGAAGCATTTCGAAGCGGAAAAACTGTTGACAGACTGTTTGTACTTGATGGCTGTCAGGACGGACCTGTAAAGACGATCCTGCGTGAAGCAAAGAAGCAGGATACGATGGTGCAGTATGTAAAGAAGGAGCGTCTTGATCAGCTGTCTGAGACTAAGAATCATCAGGGCGTGATTGCATATTGTGCAGCATGTGAGTACGCAGAGGTCTCTGATATTTTAGAGAATGCAAAGAAAAAGGGTGAGGCACCGTTTATTGTGCTTCTTGATGGGATTGAAGATCCGCACAATTTAGGTGCTATCATTCGTACTGCAAATCAGGCAGGTGCACATGGTGTAATCATTCCAAAGCGCAGAGCAGTTGGTTTAACAGCGACAGTTGCACGTACCTCTGCAGGTGCAGTGAATTATACGCCTGTTGCAAAAGTAACAAATCTTGTTACTGTAATGGAAGACTTAAAGAAAGAGGGAATGTGGTTTGTCTGTGCAGATATGGACGGCGAGGAAATGTATTCCCTTAATTTGAAGGGACCTATCGGTCTTGTCATTGGAAATGAAGGAGAAGGTGTATCAAGACTTGTAAAGGAACATTGTGATATGGTTGCCTCTATCCCAATGAAGGGTGACATCGATTCATTAAACGCATCTGTAGCTATGGGTGTTCTGGCATACGAGATTGTAAGACAGAGACGCTTTTAAAGCATACGATGTTTTTGATCAAACTATTTTCGACATGTCAGACTCCGTAAAAATACCGACTGTGAGTTGAAATAACATGAGCAGATAGCACGAATTTTGACACAATTTAGCTCTTTGTATAGTCGGAGAGCTAAATTGATGTCTTTTTTAATAAAAATAAAAAAACTTAAAAAAGGTGTTGACAAAACATTCGGAAAGTAGTATAGTAGTGCGTGTCGAGCGAAATAAAGTTCGGCAAACAAGCTGATGTGGCACAGGTGGTAGCGCACCTCATTGGTAATGAGGAGGTCACGGGTCCGAGTCCCGTCATCAGCTTTCGATAAGTTTTTGAGAGATCAAAGATTTATTGAAAAAAGAATATAAGCTGATGTGGCACAGGTGGTAGCGCACCTCATTGGTAATGAGGAGGTCACGGGTCCGAGTCCCGTCATCAGCTTTTTGACAAGGCTTTCTGAGAGATCAGAAGGCCTTTTTGATACATTGAAATCAGAAAGAAAAGGTTGACATTTAAAGACCTTTGACATATCCTAGTAGATAAGGGCATTGCGCTTAATTAAAGGAGGAAGACTATGGAGAATAAAGACATCGTCCTGGAAGAAAACAAAGAAGAAAAGACGACAGTCTCAAAAAATTTTATAGAGATGATCATCGATAAGGATTTAGCGGAGGGAACTTATGACCACGTTCAGACAAGATTTCCACCGGAGCCAAATGGCTATCTGCACATTGGACATGCAAAGTCTATTTTATTGAACAGTGGACTGGCAAAGGAATATAATGGCAAGTTCAACCTGCGTTTTGATGATACAAATCCAACAAAGGAAAAGACTGAGTTTGTTAAGTCTATCACCGAGGATGTAAAGTGGCTTGGTGCTGATTTTGAGGACAGACTGTTTTTTGCATCAGATTATTTTGATCAGATGTATGAGTATGCCGTATTCCTGATTAAGAAGGGAAAGGCATTTGTTTGTGATCTGACAGCAGAGCAGATTCGCGAGTACAGAGGAACCTTGACTGAACCAGGTAAGGAGAGCCCATATCGCAACAGAAGCGTAGAGGAAAATCTGCAGCTGTTTGAGGAGATGAAAAACGGCAAGTATGCAGACGGAGAGAAGGTACTTCGTGCAAAGATTGACATGGCTTCCCCGAACATGAATATGAGAGATCCTGTTATCTATCGTGTGGCTCATCTGACTCATCATAATACTGGAGATAAGTGGTGCATCTACCCGATGTACGATTTTGCTCACCCAATCGAGGATGCAATTGAGCACATTACTCATTCTATCTGTACTTTGGAGTTTGAGGATCATCGTCCGCTGTATGACTGGGTTGTAAAAGAGTGTGAGTTTGTTATGCCGCCAAAGCAGATCGAGTTTGCAAAGCTGTATCTGACTAATGTTGTTACTGGAAAGCGCTATATTAAAAAGCTCGTAGAAGACGGCGTAGTAGATGGATGGGATGATCCGCGTCTTGTTACAATCAGTGCACTCAGAAGACGTGGATTTACACCAGAGTCTATCCGCATGTTTGTTGATCTTTGTGGTGTGGCAAAGGCAAATTCTTCTGTTGATTATGCAATGCTTGAATATTGTATCCGTGAGGACTTAAAGCTTAAGCGTTCAAGAGTTATGGCAGTACTGAATCCAATTAAGTTAATCATTGATAACTACCCAGAGGATCAGATGGAAGAACTTGATGTTGTCAATAACCTTGAAAACCCAGAGCTTGGAAGCAGAACAATTCCGTTTGGCAGAGAGCTTTACATTGAGGCGGATGATTTCATGGAGGAGCCGCCAAAGAAGTATTTCCGTATGTTCCCTGGCAATGAGGTTCGTCTGATGAATGCTTATTTTGTAAAGTGTACAGGCTGTGTTAAGGACGAAAATGGCAATATAGTTGAGGTTCATGGAACTTACGACCCGGCATCAAAGGGCGGAAACAGCCCGGATGGCAGAAAGGTAAAGGGAACTATTCATTGGGTAGCAGCGAAGACTGCATTCCACACTGAGGTTCGTCTGTATGAGAACTTAGTAGACGAGGAAAAAGGTAAGCTCAATGAAGATGGCACATTAAACTTTAATCCGAACTCTTTAACCGTATTAAAGGATTGTGTGCTGGAGCCATCTTTAAAGGATGCAAAGGCTTACGACAGCTTCCAGTTTGTGCGCAATGGCTTTTTCTGCGTAGACTGCAAGGATTCCGAGGAAGGAAAGCCGGTATTTAACCGCATTGTTTCATTAAAGTCAAGCTTTAAGCTGCCAAAATAAGGAGCAGACGGCATGAAAGAAAAACTGTATACGATTCCGATTAACGATGCGTTTGCGATGGACAGTGAGTGTCCTATCTGCGCTATGAAGACAATTCTTGAAAATAATGCAGTCGAATTTACCATGGGTCCTAGCTACATGGAGGATGATATCCGCATGGAGACAGATCGAATGGGATTTTGTAAGGCACACATGAAGATGGTATTTGATCAGAATAATAAGCTTGGTCTTGCATTAGTCTTAAAGACACACATCGACCGTACAAACAAAGAAATTGAAAAGCGCATGAAGATGCCGCCCAAAAAGGCATCCTTCTTTAAGAAGGAGACAAGCAATCCGTTAACAGATTATATTGATGAGTTAAATAAGTCATGTTTTATTTGTGATCGTATAAATAACACCTTCGAGCGTTATCTGCATACTGTAGTAGCAACTTGGAAGAGTGACGCTGCATTTAGAGAGCTGTACGCAAAGGGAAAGGGTTTTTGTACTGAGCATTATGGTGATCTGTTAAAGGAAGGTGCGAAATGTCTTAATCAGAAGGAGCTTGACGAGTTTACAGAAATTACAGGAAAGCTGTATCTGGACAATATGAAGCGTCTTGCAGAAGAACTTGACTGGTTTGCAGATAAGTTTGATTATCGATTTAAAGATGCACCTTGGAAAAACTCCAAGGATTCAATTCCGAGAGCAATGATTAAAACAAACGGCATCATGGAGATGGATGACAAAAAGAAAAAAGACTGACAAAAAAACGACCGGGAAACCGGCCGTTTTTTTGATTTTTAAAGATGGATAGAAGAATTAACAGAATCTTCTTCTTTTGTTTTTTCTGGATTAACATCATCCTCGTGAAGTGGTTTAGTATCGACAGCAGCATCTTCATCAGAAACACCGTCCATTTCATACAGATCAGAAACACCCTCACTAAGATCTTCGTCAATATCGACACTAAGATCTTCAATGTCAAGATCTGCGATATCACTGTCAGCATTCATGTGTTTAAAATGGAAATTAGAATCATCGTCCTTTGCTTGTTCTTCTGTAGTTTCTTCACATTTGTTTTCATCAGCCTTCTTGTCACTGTGAGAACCTGGACGCAGATTTTTTGTAAGGTGAGCTGCATCAGCAACAAGCTTTGCGGCGTCGTCTAAAAGCTGTCCCTTATCAATATTGATGTCTACATCGCTGTTTTTTCCAGTTACATGAATATTGATATATCGACGGCTAGAGGAATCAGTTGCCTCATCGGAAGAAATTGCATCAGACTCTTCTTCAGATGCTGTGTTTGCAGCCTCATCCACGTTTTTCGTGGTGTCATCCTCGTTTCTGTCTTCATCAAAATCATCTTCGCTAGGTCCGCATTCGCTGCAATTTGACTGGATCTTCACGTACTTATGCAGCAGAGCGGCACTTGCTGCAACTCCTGCACATACAGCAGCGCTCTTGAGTGCCAGCTTGGTCACTTTCTTCATAAAATCAGCCATAGCAAACTCCTTTCTTTCACAAAATTTTTGCCAATGATACTAAGGATTCACAACTTTATTGTCTGGTATCATCGGGATGTCATGACTAGTATACTCTATTTTGAACAAAATGGAAAGACAAAATGTAATTTTTGTATAAGAAAAGAAAATAATAGAAAAACGATAGAAAAACAAAGAAAACAAGAGAAAAATAAAGATAAATACTAATATATAGCCGTATACAAGGTTGCAATATTTTGCCAAAATCATTATTATAAACAATGTCATAATTAGCACTCAGATGAAATGAGTGCTAGCAATAAGACATAAGATAAGAAAATAAAAACTATAATAAAGTATAGTGTTAATTATTAAGGAGGTTTCCATTATGAAGTTAGTACCTTTAGGTGACAGAGTTGTATTAAAGCAGGTCGCAGCAGAAACCACTACAAAGTCTGGTATTGTTATTCCAGGTTCTGAGAAAGAGAAGCCACAGCAGGCACAGATCATCGCAGTTGGTCCAGGCGGAGTTGTTGATGGCAAGGAAGTAACCATGCAGGTAAAGGTTGGTCAGACTGTTATCTACTCCAAGTATGCCGGAACAGAGGTAAAGCTTGAGGATGAGACCTACATTATTGTAAAGCAGAGTGATATTCTTGCAATTGTTGAATAATTATCTGTAGTAGATCTTAAATTAAATAATTTGGTCAAAGATGATTGATTTGATGCGAGTTGAAAACTTGTATTGTGTGGATTGAAAAGAATTGAAATAGTATCAGGAGGAACAAAATCATGGCTAAGGAAATTAAATATGGCGCAGAAGCAAGAGCAGCCTTAGAGGCTGGTGTAAATAAACTGGCAGATACCGTTAGAGTAACCCTCGGACCGAAAGGAAGAAATGTTGTTCTGGATAAGTCCTACGGTACTCCGTTAATCACAAACGATGGTGTTACTATCGCAAAGGAGATTGAGCTTGAGGACGCATTCGAGAACATGGGTGCACAGCTTGTTAAGGAAGTTGCAACAAAGACAAATGATGTTGCTGGTGATGGTACCACAACAGCTACCGTACTTGCTCAGGCAATGATCAATGAAGGTATGAAGAACCTGGCAGCAGGTGCAAACCCGATCGTTTTAAGAAAAGGTATGAAGAAGGCATCTGACGCAGCAGTAGAAGAGATCGCAAGAATGAGCCAGCCGATTTCAGGAAAAGCACAGATGGCAAAGGTAGCAGCAATTTCCGCAGCAGATGAGTCTGTAGGTGAGATGGTTGCAGATGCAATGGAGAAGGTTTCTAAGGATGGTGTTATCACTATCGAGGAGTCCAAGACCATGAAGACAGAGCTGGATCTTGTAGAAGGTATGCAGTTTGACAGAGGTTATGTATCTGCATACATGGCAACTGATATGGAGAAGATGGAAGCAGTTTTAGATAATCCATATATCCTGATTACCGATAAGAAGATTTCCAACATTCAGGAGATCCTTCCATTACTGGAGCAGATCGTTCAGGCAGGAGCAAAGCTGTTAATCATCGCTGAGGATATCGAGGGTGAGGCATTGACCACACTTATTGTAAACAAGTTAAGAGGAACCTTCCAGGTAGTAGGTGTAAAGGCTCCGGGTTATGGTGATCGCAGAAAGGAAATGCTGCAGGATATCGCAATTCTGACTGGCGGTACTGTAATTTCTTCTGATCTTGGCTACGAGTTAAAGGATACCACTATTGATATGCTTGGACGTGCAAAGTCTGTAAAGGTTCAGAAAGAGAACACAGTTATCGTAGATGGCTGCGGACAGAAGGCAGATATCGAGGCAAGAATTGGTCAGATTAAGGGTCAGCTCGCTGAGACTACATCAGAGTTTGACAAGGAAAAGCTGCAGGAGCGTCTTGCAAAGTTAGCAGGCGGAGTAGCAGTAATCCGTGTAGGTGCAGCAACTGAGACAGAAATGAAGGAATGCAAGCTGCGTATGGAAGATGCATTAAATGCAACAAGAGCAGCTGTAGAAGAGGGTATCGTTGCAGGTGGCGGTACTGCATATATTGAGGCATCCAAGAAGGTTGCCGAGTTGGTTGCTTCCCTTGAGGGAGACGAGAAGACAGGTGCAAAGATCATCATGAAGGCACTTGAGGCTCCACTGTTCCATATCGCAAGCAACGCAGGTCTTGAGGGCGCTGTTATCATCAACAATGTCCGTGAGGCAAAGGATGGCGTAGGCTATGATGCTTACAATGAGACTTATGTAGATATGATCGAGGCAGGTATCCTTGATCCGGCAAAGGTAACAAGAAGCGCACTGCAGAATGCAACAAGCGTAGCTTCTACATTACTGACAACAGAGTCTGTAGTAGCAAACATTAAAGAAGAAACCCCGGCAGCACCGGCAGGCGCAGGCATGGGCGGAATGATGTGATAAAACAGCTCATTCTAGCACGCGTTCAGAATAAAACATGCTTGCATGTTTTTTCTGAAGGTTGTGCTAGAAAGGAGCGCCGCCTCATAAGCAAAATAGCTGCGAAGCAGCGAGTAAGCCCGATAGGGCGATTTTGCGCATGAGACAGCGCGGGAGAGCTGAATACCAGGTTACAAAAAGACAGGGAGTACCCGTGCTTGCACGGGGGACTCCCTGTCTTTTTAGGAACCGCCCAATCATGAGGAAAACAATCCGCCCAATAGTTTTCGAAAACAGCGCTTTGCTCTGCAAATCGACAGATTCCGCCCATTCCTTCGGTATCTTTCTACAAAAATTCCTTAAAAAAACAAAAAGTTGAAAAAAGGTCTTTTAAAATCCATCAAAGTAATATATAATAATTTAAATATCTCCCATGCCACAAGGCGGGATGAAAGGAGAGAAGGTATGAATAATGATATTTATGCCGAGTGGCTCGTAAAGCGCAAGAAGTCTCCGCTTACGGTTCCATTTTATATTGGTATCGTTTTGCTGTTTCTGATTGGGTTTTATGCTAGTGTGATTAGTCCGTTTGGATTTGTCGCTCTGTTAGCCGCTGCTGCAGCAGCTTACTTTGGAAGCGCGCGTCTGCATGTTGAGTATGAATATGTATTTGTCACAAATGAGCTGGCAATTGACCGTATTCTTTCACAGCGCACACGCAAGCGTATGAAGAAGCTGGACATCCAGAAAATCGAAAAAATGGCTTCCATGAAGTCACATGAATTCGATTACATCAAAGGTAACAATCAGGTGAAGGTAGTAGACTTTTCATCAGGAAAGGCTGATGCCAACACCTACGGAATTGCTTACTCTGATGAGAATGGCAAGTTCGTATATGTTATCGAGCCAAATGATAATCTTCTCAAATGCATGAAGAGTGCCGCGCCGAGAAAGGTGATTATTGAGCAGAATATCACGGCAAAGAACTAATAACTTAAATACATTTTAAAGACAAAGAGAGAGGTATAGTAGACATGAGTCAGATTATTGGTGATGGCATCACGTTTGATGATGTCCTGTTGGTTCCTCAGTATTCTGAGGTAACTCCTAACATGATTGATTTAACAACGCATTTAACAAAAAAGATTCAGTTAAATATCCCGATGATGAGTGCTGGTATGGACACTGTTACAGAGCATCGTATGGCAATTGCCATTGCGCGTCAGGGTGGTATCGGTATTATCCACAAGAACATGTCTATTGAAGCACAGGCTGAGGAAGTTGATAAGGTAAAGCGTTCTGAGTATGGCGTTATTACAGATCCGTTCTACCTTTCCCCGGAGCATACTCTCGAGGATGCCAATGCACTGATGGCAAAGTTCCGTATCTCAGGTGTGCCGATCACTGAGGGCAGAAAGCTTGTCGGCATTATCACAAACCGTGATTTAAAGTTCGAAGAGGATTTCTCCCGTAAAATTCGTGAAGTCATGACAAGCAAGAATCTTGTAACTGCAAAAGAGGGTGTTACCCTTGCAGAAGCAAAGAAGATTCTGGCTAAGGCAAGAGTAGAGAAGCTTCCGATCGTTGATGATGATTTCAACTTAAAGGGTCTGATCACCATTAAGGATATTGAGAAGCAGATCAAGTATCCGCTGTCTGCAAAGGACGAGCAGGGACGTCTTCTGTGTGGTGCAGCTGTTGGTATCACAAAGAATGTTATGGATCGCGTAACAGCTCTCGTAAATGCAAAAGTAGATTGTATCGTAATCGATTCTGCACATGGTCATTCTAAGAACATCATCACTACCTTAAAGGAGATCAAGGCAGCTTATCCTGATCTGCAGGTTATCGTTGGTAACGTAGCAACAGGAGAGGCAACAAAGGCACTGATCGAGGCAGGAGCAGATGCTGTTAAGATTGGTATTGGACCAGGTTCTATTTGTACCACACGTGTGGTTGCTGGTATTGGTGTTCCGCAGGTTTCTGCTGTTATGGACTGCTATGAGGCTGCAAAGCCATATGGTGTGCCGATCATCGCAGATGGCGGTATCAAGTATTCTGGTGATATGACAAAGGCTTTAGCTGCAGGTGCAAGTGTCTGCATGATGGGAAGTATGTTTGCAGGCTGTGATGAGGCACCGGGTGAGTTTGAGCTGTATCAGGGAAGAAAGTATAAGGTTTACCGTGGAATGGGTTCCATTGCTGCTATGGAGAATGGTTCTAAGGATCGTTATTTCCAGACAGAGGCAAAGAAGCTTGTTCCGGAAGGTGTAGAAGGACGTGTTGCATACAAGGGAACAGTAGAAGATACCATCTTCCAGTTAGTTGGTGGTATTCGTTCCGGTATGGGCTACTGTGGTGCAAAGAATATCAAGACACTGCAGGAGACTGGCAAGTTCGTTAAGATCAGTGCCGCTTCCTTAAAGGAAAGTCATCCGCATGATATTCAGATCACCAAAGAGGCACCAAACTACAGCAGCGTAAGCTTATAAACTGAGTGATACTAGGGTCGAAAAGCCACAAGCTGATCATGCTTGCATGAAGAGGCTTGTGACCTTGAGACCTGTTAAAACATGAGGATGTAGCGATTTTCAAGGAAAATCAGCGAATCCGAATGTTTTTAGAATTGCGAGAGTTGCGTAGCAACGGAGCAATTCGTAAGTATCAATTCATAAAAAAAAGAAGAAAACATACACAAGGCTGCCGTGAAAACGGCGGCCTTGCTGCGTGTTTGGGGAATTAAATAATTATTTAATCATCGAATTATACTGATGATAAGTATATTAAGTATATATGGAAGGAAAACAAAATGCGAAAATTAACAGGTAAATGCAAATGGATATTGGCTGTTTTGCTTGTGACAGTATCTATGGCTGCTGGTTGTAATAAAGTAAAAGATATAAATGCAGATGTGTCTGATCCATCAGAAGCATCACACAAAATTTCAGTTGTCGCAACGGTATTTCCCTATTATGATTTTGCCAGAGCAATTGGAGGTGAATATTTGGATGTGACACTGTTGCTGCCGCCTGGACGCGACAGCCACAGTTTTGAACCTACAGCACAGGATCTTCTTGCGCTTCAGTCGGCTGATATTTTTCTTTACAATGGCGGTGAGATGGAAACGTGGGTAGAAGAGGTGTTAGAAGCAGTTCCGCGCAGTCATGGAATCACCTTTCAGGGAATAGAGACAGTAGATCTGCTAGAAGAGGCGCATACAAAAAGTATGAAAACAACAGGTCATTCACATGACCACGATGAAGACGAAGACCATGACGAAGAAGAGGAGCATGATCATGATGAAGAAGATGAACATCATCATGATGAATATGATGAGCATATATGGACTTCACTTGAAAATGCGCAGCTTCTTGTATCAGCTATTGAGGAGATTTTTTGTGAGGCAGATCCTGAGCACGAGAAACAGTTTCGCGATAATGCAGCGGCTTATCGCGAACAGATTGCAGATGTGCAGTCTGAAATAGAGGAAATTGTAGACAATGCACGTGTGAAGAAAATTCTATTTGCTGATCGATTCCCATTTTTATATTTTACACAGGAATTTGGTTTAGATTATGATGCTGCATTTGCTGGTTGCGCCGGAGATACGGAGCCGTCAGCTAGAGTCATAGCATCCTTAATAGAAGAGATACAATCTGAAAATATAAAAGCAATTTATCATGTTGAGATGGGAAATACAAAGACAGCTCAGATGATACAGGAAGCAACAGGCGTTGAGATATTAGAACTTCATTCATGCCATACTGTGACTTCAAAGCAGCTGCAGGAAGGTGTGACTTATGTGGAGTTGATGAGACAAAATGCAGAAAATTTAAAGAAAGGATTACAGTAAAATGCTGTTTGAATGTAAAAAAGTATCATTTGGATACGAAAACCAGCAGGTCATTAAAGATCTGTCATTTCAGGTTCAGGAAGGTGAGTATGTTTGTGTGGTAGGAGAAAATGGCTCTGGAAAATCCACATTGATAAAAGGTTTACTAGGTCTGATTCCGGCAGGAAGCGGTCAGGTAAATTATGGAAAGGAAATTTTAAACCATGTAATTGGATATCTGCCGCAGCAGACAAGCTCACAAAAAGATTTCCCGGCAACTGTCTGGGAGGTGATTTTATCAGGCTGTCTAAGTACAAGAAAAGGCCGCTTTTTCTATTCAAAAGAAGATAAGGAAAAGGCAAGAAGACAGATGCGTCATCTTGAACTTGAAAATTTGGCATCAAGATCATTTGGTGAATTATCAGGAGGTCAGCAGCAGCGCGTGCTGATTGCAAGAGCGCTTTGTGCAACGGAAAGTCTTTTGATTTTAGATGAGCCAGTCACAGGACTTGATCCGGCAGTTACACGTGAACTGTATGAGATTTTGGAAAAGCTTAACAAAAAAGAGCATACGGCTATTGTTATGGTAACACATGATATTGCAGGAGCACTTCCATATGCAGATAAAGTTCTTCATATTGGTCCGCAAGGCTACTTTTTTGGAACGCGCAGAGAGTACTGTGCAAGTGAAGAGGGAAAGCGTATGCTTGGAACGGCTTTCAGAGAGGAAGAAGAAAAATGAATCTGATTATTACGATGTTTCAATATCCATTTATTCAAAGAGCACTGATAGTAGGTGTGCTTGTGTCGCTTTGTGCGGCGCTTCTTGGTGTATGCCTTGTGCTTAAACATTATTCTATGATTGGAGATGGTCTGTCCCATGTGTCATTTGGGGCTTTATCAGTTGCAGTTGCATTAGGTGTATCTCCGCTTTGGATTTCTATTCCGATTGTTATTATTGCCTCATTTTGTCTGCTTAGGATTCGTGAGAACGCGCATATGAAAAATGATGCGGCCATTGCCGTAGTATCTTCATCAGCACTTGCAATAGGCATCACGGTCACAGCTTTGACAACTGGTATCAACACAGATGTTTCAAGCTACATGTTTGGAAGTATTCTCGTTATGAATGAGCAGGATGTCATGATAAGTATAGTTTTATGTGTTATTGTTTTGGCACTGTTTATTTTATTTTACAGCCGTATTTTTTCTATTACATTTGATGAGAATTTTTCAAAGGCATCTGGCATTCCTGTTGGCCGTTTTAATGCACTTTTGTCTGTTCTTACAGCAGTGACGATCACCCTTGGCATGCGAATGATGGGAGCAATGCTGATTTCAAGCCTTATTATTTTTCCGGCACTTATAGCAATGCGTCTTCAAAGAAGCTTTAGCGGTGTTATTATTGCAGCAGCAATCACAGCAGTAATAGACTTCTTACTTGGCCTAGTGATTTCATTTTTACTTTCAACACCGACTGGTGCAAGCATTGTGCTTGTAAATCTTTGTGTACTATTGATTGTGACTGCAATCCAGAAAATTCGTGGAAAATAATAAAAGGCGCCGAGGCGCCTTTTTCATGTGCTTTTATAATTATCTGGCCTGAAACGTTGCACATTCTGTATGATTGCCTGATTGTGTATTCATTCCATTGATTGCCACTGATTCTGCCTGACATAAATGGTTTTCATTGTGGATGCACTGAACAGCATTGCAGCCAATTTTTAAAGCAGGATTTGGTGTCTGTGTGCTGTTTTTAAAAGAATCGGAAGTTTTTTGGTCAAAGCTTGCACAGCATGTGCAGCCGCATGAGCAGTCATTCTTTGAGTCTGTATTAACAAGAATTTCTGATTTGCAGCAGCAGTGATCGTCGTTATGCTTACATTCTGTAACGGTACAGGTACAATTTGTCATAATAGAAATCTCCTTATAATTTGTGTGAGACTTTCATCTGGATACTGATTAGCGAAAAAATGGCATTTCAATTCATTCCAAATAAAAGCTTATGGACAGTATCTGCAAAAAAAGAAAAAACATGCGAAAAAAAGAAAAAACAGCTTGCTTTTTTGTGAGCAATATGATAAAGTATCTCTGTTGTGATTTTAGAGATGGTCCGCTGTTACTGCGTGTATTATGAACATCCGTATTAGTATAAGGAGGCACACTATGAGTGGCATTATTGAAAGCATTGAGAAGGCTCAGTTAAAGGAGCATGTTGATCAGTTTAACGTAGGCGATACCGTAAGAGTATACGCTAAGATCCGCGAGGGTGAGAAGGAAAGAATCCAGATGTTCGAAGGTACTGTTTTAAAGAGACAGAACGGCGGAATCCGTGAGACCTTCACTGTAAGAAAGTCATCCAACGGTGTTGGTGTAGAGAAGACCTGGCCGGTACACTCTCCAGCAGTAGAGAGAATCGAAGTTGTACGCAAGGGTAAGGTACGCAGAGCAAAGCTGAACTACTTAAGACAGAGAGTAGGAAAGAGCGCTAAGGTTAAGGAAATCGTAAAGTAATAACGAACCTATACAAAGGAGGGGCCTATACAATATGTATGACCTCTCCTTTTTGACTTTAAGAGAGACGGTCAGTTAGATTTTGTTTGGGATTAAATAGAGGTACAGATAGATGAAAGCAGTATCGTTGGGAAAACAAAAGAAAAAGAGCCTGCCGTGGCGTATTGTGAGCGGATTGGCAAATACAGCGCTTCTAATTATACTGGCGCTGTTTGTTTATCTGTTTTTGGCATTTCCAATGCAGATGAAGGGTCATTCTATGGAACCGGCAGTCGCAGAAAAAAGTCTGCTGTTACTAAATAAAATACAGTATCGTTTTGTTTCACCGAAGCAGTTTGATGTAATTGCATTTCAGATCAAAGACAGCGATGAGCTTCAAATCAAGCGTATCATTGCATGTCCGGGTGATCGCATAAACATTAAAGAAGGAATGATTTATATAAATGGAACTTTGTGTGAGCAGGCGAATGAATATAGTAAGGATCTGATCTATGCAGGAACAGCTTCAGATGAACTGACAGTTGGAGAAAACGAATATTTTGTTTTGGGAGATAATGCAGTTTATAGTGAAGACAGCAGATCAGAAGATATTGGTATGGTATCAAAGGATCAGATTGTGGGAAAGGTTTGGTTTGTGGGAGAGTCATTTCTTTCATTCCATCTTTTATAGAGAATTGGATTGACCGCAAACAGCAAAATGAGTTATACTGAAAACAGCGAAGCTGTTCAGAAAGAAAAGAAAGGTTTGATAAACTATGCAGATACAGTGGTATCCGGGACATATGACAAAGGCACGCCGTGCTATGCAGGAGGATCTGAAATTAGTTGATCTTGTTATGGAACTAACAGATGCGAGAGCACCTTTGGCAGGACGAAATCCCGATATTGATAAACTTGCAGCTGGAAAAGCAAGAATGATTTTTTTGAACAAGGCAGATTTGGCAGATGATCAGGCGACACTTGCCTGGATGGATTATTTTAGAAAGAAGGGCATCACACCAATTCGTCTTGATGCAAGAAAAACAAATTTCAAAAAAGCTGTCGTTGATGGTGTGAAAATTGCATGTCAGGAAAAGATTGAGCGTGATCGCCGCAAGGGAATTTTAAATCGTCCGATCCGCGCCATGGTTGTAGGTATTCCTAATGTAGGAAAATCTACATTTATTAATTCACTTGCAGGAAAGACAGCTGCAAAGACAGGAAATAAGCCAGGTGTTACGCGTGGAAACCAGTGGATCAAGATCGACAAACAGCTTGAGCTTCTTGATACGCCAGGTATTTTGTGGCCTAAGTTTGATGATGAGGCAATCGGAATGAAGCTTGCCTGTGTGGGTTCAATCAGCGATGAAGTACTTAATATGCAGGAAATTGCCTACCATTTGCTTTCATATGGAAAGGCGAATTACAATCAGCTGTTTGAAGCACGCTACGGGGCAGTGCCGCAGCCAGATGATGAGCGCGACAATGAAATAGTACTCTGGATGGAAAATATTGCCAGACAGAGAGGTTGTTTAAAGAGGGGTGCAGAGACTGATTTTGATAAGGTATCTGCGCAGATTACTGATGATTTTAGAAGCGGCCGCATTGGAAAGGTTTCGCTTGAGGTGCCTAAGCAGGCATAAGCAGTCAGAACAATGTTTTGCTGCAAAAAAACGAAGGATAAGACAGGATAAAGAACATGGATGGGAAACAAAAGTCAGTTGCTGCGATTACGCAGGAACTTCAAAATTGCAGCGAAGAGGCGCTGATTGCACTTTGCAGCAATCTGCGTACAGATCCAAGAAAAAGTGTGCAGCTTCTTGCAGAAAAGGCTATGAAACGCTTGGAAAAGGAAAAAAAGGAGCTTGAGCGTGTTCAGGGGATGATCGACTTTGAACGTGAGATTGCAGGCAGCACAATATACTGCGGAATTGACGAGGCCGGACGAGGACCGCTTGCGGGACCAGTTGTGGCGGCAGCTGTCATTATGCCGCGTGATGGAAAAATTCCGTATGTCAACGACTCAAAGCAGGTCTCAGAAAAGAAAAGAGAACAGCTTTACGAGCAGATTTTAAAGGAAGCAGTATCCTATGGAGTAGGAATTGTCGATGCAAAAAGAATTGATGAAATCAATATTTTGCAGGCAACATATGAGGCAATGCGCGAGGCAGTAAGTCAACTTACGCTGCCGCTTGGCCATGTGCTTGCAGATGCAGTGCGTATTCCTAAGCTTACCGTGGCACAGACACCGATTATAAAGGGAGATGCAAAATGTTATTCGATTGCAGCTGCCAGTATTATCGCAAAGGTGACGAGAGACCGAATCATGCGCGAGTATGATCGAATTTACCCAGGATATGGCTTTTCAGACAATAAGGGATATGGAAGTGCAGCTCATATTGAAACGTTAAAGAAAAAAGGACCTGTGCCGATCCACAGAAGAACCTTTATCAGTGCCTTTTGGCAGGGAGAACAGGATTGAATAAACGCCAGATCGGAAGCGTGTATGAATTAAAAGCTTCAGATTATCTGACAAAGAAAGGGTATCAGATAATAGAACGCAATTATCGGTGTAGAATCGGAGAGATTGACATAATTGCAATAGAGCGAGATTGCCTGTGCTTTATTGAGGTGAAATACCGTAAAAATGAAAAGACAGGCGATCCGTTAGAGGCAGTCGATAAACGAAAGCAGCAAAAAATTATTCGGACAGCGCAGTATTATTTGCTGACACATTCAAAATATCAAAGTGTTAAATGCCGCTTTGATGCAGTGGGAATACTGGGAGAAGAAATTCGGCTTGTCAGGGATGCATTTCTTTGCTGATAGATCAGTACGTGTAAAAAGGAGATCAAAATATGATGCTCATTCGAAAAGGTACGGGAGAAGACCCGCGGTTAATTGAAAAAGATAAAGTTCCTTATTTGGAATTTGAAGCATTGAAAAAGCAGTCCTGGCTGACACATGCCTTCTCTACAAGACTTGGCGGTGTGAGCAGTGGCTGCTTTGCGTCTATGAACCTGGGTTTTGGACGCGGAGAAGAAGATAAAATTGTTGCAGAGAATTATAAAAGGCTTGGAGACGCAGTGGGTTTTGACTGGAAAAAAGTGGTCTTGTCCCATCAGACTCACACTACAAATGTACGCCTTGTGACAGAAAAAGATGCCGGAAAGGGAACGGTAAGAGAACGCGATTACACAGATGTGGATGGATTAATTACAAATGAGCCTGGGCTGCCGCTTGTAACATTTTATGCTGATTGTGTGCCGCTTTATTTTGCAGATCCTAAAAATAAGGCAATTGGATTATCACATTCCGGATGGCGCGGTACCGTGGGACGCATGGGTGAAAAAACACTAAAAGCGATGAATGAAGCGTTTGGCACACAGCCACAGGATGTGATAGCAGCCATCGGACCGAGTATATGCGGTGATTGCTTTGAGGTAGGACCAGAAGTAGTAGAAGAATTTGCAAAAACATTTTCAAAAAAACAGATGGAAGCAATATGTCATGCAGGACGAAATGACAGAAGCTATCTTGATCTGTGGCGGGCAAACCGCATAATTTTAGAGGAGGCTGGCGTGCAGCCGCAAAATATCAGTGTAACAAATATTTGTACCAGATGTAACCCAGATCTTTTGTACTCTCATAGAATTATGGGGGCGCAAAGAGGTAATTTGGCAGCAATTTTAATGATAAGGGAATAAAAGTAAAAAGTATAGTCGATTTCTTATGACAAAAAGAAAGGGGCAGCTATGAAAAGACAAATGAAATGGGCGGCAGCATCATTGATATGCAGTCTTATTATACAGTGTATGCCGGCAGCGGCAGATCAAAAGACACAGGAAGCATTTGATGCTTATTTAGACAGAATTTATGCACAATGGATCAGTGAAAATCCATTTCAAATTCACTTTTATCTTGAGCATCCAGAAAATTATGGCATTGAACTAAGTTCATATACATTGATGGATTACAGTGAGTATGATGAGGCCGCAATTGAAGCATATGAAAAGCAGCAGGAGGAAGACCTTAAGGAATTGAGGTCATTTGATAAGACACAACTGACAAGACAACAGCAGATCTTGTATGATAAGCTTATGGAGCAGATTGATCTGAATGAGAAGTATGCGGACATGTTTGACTTTTCTTCACTTATTGGCGGGTCAAATGGAATTGTCAATTCTCTTGCTAATAATTTTCAAAATTATTTGTTTATTGAGAAGAAGGATGTAGAAGAATATTTAAAATTTTTGCAGGATATTCCAAATTATATTGATTATGCAATTGAGTATACAAATGAGTATGCAGAATATGATCTAGTCCCGTCAAAGTATATGCTGCAGGTTAATAGTGAGGCAATTGATGAGCTTGTCGGCAAAAACACAAATGTTTTTATTGAGGGTTTCGAAAAAAAGCTTGACGAGGCTGCATTTCTTTCTGATGAAGAACGTGCGAATTTTAAGGCAAAAAACAAAGAATTGGTAGAGCAGATTGTAAATCCGGCATTTGCAAAGCTTAAACAGCAGCTTTCACAGTGGCAGGAAACATTTGACGAGTGGGAAGGCTTTGCTGAATATGCTGAGGGCGAGGATTATTATAATTATCTAATTGAAACATATGCAGGTGTTTCTATGGATGCCGAGGAATTGTTTGATTATATGTATGACAAGCTTGATGATTGTGAGGAACGATTCTCAGAGCTGTTAGAGGATGATGAAATATATGAAGGCTATATGAATTCAGAGTATGGCTTTGAAAAAAGAACACCATCTGAGATTTTAGATGCGCTTCGTGTTTATACAAAGGAAAATTTTGCACCGATTGCAGATCCTGGTTATCAGGTAGAGGAGCTTCCAAATGCTCTTCGAAGCGATGGCGTACTGGCATATTATCTGACACCTCAGGAGGATCATGACGATGTTAATCAGATTTGCTTAAATCCAGATGCGCTTGGCACGGATCTTGGAGTTTTGTATGAAACGCTGGCGCATGAAGGTTATCCTGGTCATCTGTACTTTTTTAATTATGTAAAACAGCAGGGGTGGCATCCGATCAATTTCTTTGTGTCAAATATTGGCTTTGAGGAGGGATGGGCAGAATATGCAGCGCGCCTTTCACTAGATAGCTGGGGACTTGATCCAGATATGATGGAAGTTATTTTTCTGGATCAAGAGTTTAGTTATCTGTTAATGGGTTTGTCTGATATTGGAATCAATTATGGCGGATGGACAGTTGATGATGTATATGATCTGTGGGAAACTTACTTCTATCTTGACAGCGCAGAAGATGTGCGTGATGTATATGATGCGTGTATGGCAGAGCCAGGTACGATTCTTAGCTATTCAATCGGCTATTATCAGATATGCGATCTGGAAGAAGAGGTAAAGGAGATGCTTGGTGAATCATTTGATCATAATGAATTTGTGACAGAACTTTTGTCAGTTGGCGGTGCATCATTTGATATTACAAGGTCATATATCATGGAGTGGGCTAACGAAAAGTTACACGGATAATCCAATATCTATAGCCAAGCCACCTTCGGGAGTTGCCGCAAAAAAGCCTTGACAAACAGAAACATAAGCGTTACACTTACAATATACGAAAGAAAAAAGCAAAAATAAAATGAAAAGAGGAATACAAAAAATGGAAGAAAAAGAGACTCGCTTTGACCGTTCAACAGAGCGCAGTGAATGTTTGATTGCCGAGTATAAGAAACTTCGTAAGGATGAGGCAAAGATGAGCCAGAAATCACTTGAGGATATCACAGGTGTTCCGCGTCAGATGATCATCCGTTACGAAAAAGGAAAAATTATGCCGACCGTTCGTGCTATGAATCGTCTTCTTGAGCCGCTTGGCTATCAGCTTGGAATTGTTCCGCTGAAAAAAGAAGACAGCGAGGACACACAGTAATTACAGGCATAGGAAATTTATATACATAAGATAAAAAGCATCTAGCAAAACTAACTGATCCGTATAAAAACGGTGGTTGTCTGCAGATGCTTTTTTGGTACATACAAAGGAGGAGAAAAAAGAAAAAGAAAAGGAGAATTTTATGGTACTAAAACAAAGAAAAACAGTATTGATTGTATCGGCACTGTTGACAGCACAAATGGTCATGCAGGAAGCAGTACAGGCATTTGAAGAAGTCTCGCAGCCTGAAGTGCAAATTACAGAAACAGCACAGGAAGGTGAACTTGTCAGTCAGTCAGATGGGGATGATATCTGGACGGAAACTTATACATATGTGTCTGATACAAACACGCCTCATGCTTTTGCCGAAACAATTGAAAAACAAGGCGATTGGTATGCGATGAAGGATGTAGAATATCAGGTGACAGAGCTGACGACACAGCTGATACAAAAAAGTGAAGCAATGTGGGCATATGCATCGTATGAGCCGGAGCAGGAAATAGAAGAAGCAGGAATCCGCTATACGTTGACATCACTTTCCAAAGATGAATGGATGCAGACAGATCGTCTGAAAAATGTGACGAAATACTTAAGCTGTCAGGAAGGGCAGGAAGTTTCGGAAACGCTTGATGTAGAGACAGCAGATGAAGTGACAGGAGAAGCTCTTTATGGAACAATTGGAAGAATTGAGTTAAAAGAGGATGGCGCAGATTGGAAGGAAGGTGCTCTTGAGGAGTGGGATATTTACAGCTGGAATGGAGAGTCTTGGGTTTATCAAAGAAACGATGAATGTTTTTACGCGACAGAAGAAAGTCCATGGTTTGAAGGCTATGAGGCGGTATTTATGCAGGAGCATCATTTAGATGGTGCATTTAATCAGATCACGTCAATAGAATGGTATGGAGATGGCTGGCAGGACGAGGAAGGAAACTGGAAGAGAAGTGTCAGGATAACAGGAAACAAAATGGTACCGCGATATCAGGCAATTTATTCAGGAGACGTGGCGCAGCCTGATCTGCCAATGGTGTGTTATAAAGCGCAGTATACGTCTGATCCGCAGGGCTATCTTATAACAGCAGATGTAACGTATGAAAAAATGCAAGAAGAAGCAGTGCAGAAAGAAGAAAATGCAGATGAGTCAATATTAAAGTCAATATCAGAAGAACTTATAAAAACATTGCAGCAGAATAAAACAAATGAAAAATTCTGGTATTTACTGTTAGCGGCACTTATGGCTGTCAGTGTGGGATTGCAGGTAGCTGTGATTTTTGTGTTGGCATTTCGTGAGCGGTAACATAAAAATTAAAAAAAATAAAAAAATGGTTGACAACAGCCTTGCAGTGTGATATTATAATCAGCGTTGCAAGGCTTGTTGGTCAAGGGGTTAAGACGTCGCCCTCTCACGGCGAAAACAGGAGTTCGATTCTCCTACAAGCTGCTTAGCTCGAGGTGTGGCTCAGTTTGGTAGAGCGCTGCGTTCGGGACGCAGAGGTCGCAAGTTCAAATCTTGTCGCCTCGATT
>NZ_JAJEQN010000013.1:0-82638 GCF_020687335.1 Anthropogastromicrobium aceti | reverse complement strand
AACTGAACCGCCGTGTACCGAACGGTATGCACGGTGGTGTGAGAGGTCGGCGGCAAAAGCCGCCTCCTACTCGATCACACAGTGATAATTGGGAGAAGAAGATAATGACAGGGAATAAAGAGGCATATTTTTACTTGGCAAGCAGTTTGGAAAAAATATTTCCAGATACGGAATGCGTGAAGAAAAATGATCAGCACACAATTTCAATTTTTAAAGGAGAGCTTCCGGCATTTTTGCTTGTATATGGAAGCAGCAGTAATTACGATGGCGATAGGAAACGTTTTGCAGAAGGCTTTACTTATGAGATAAAGGGCAGCCCGTCACCTGTGCGTGTGCGCGATGTGGAGCTTGTACCTAGCGCTTTTCCATGTTATGAGCAGACGGACGAGTGGTATTTAAAGAGTCAGCCAGGATTATTTCCTGATCTTTTATGTCCGCGCGAAACAAATTTTGTTCGTTTGATTCCTGGACAGACACGTTCACTATGGATTGATTTTTTAGATACATCTGCAATTGTACCTGGTACATATCAGGTTGATATTTTAATATATGGAAAGGATGAAAAAGAACCTTATCAGATATTGACAGTGAATTTAAATGTGTTGGACAAAGTGCTTTCAGAACAGACACTTATTCACACTGAATGGTTTCATGCAGACTGTCTGGCGGATTATTATCATATTCCTGTATTTTCAGAAAAGCATTGGGAGATAATGGAAGCACAGATTGCGCTTGCAGGAAAAGAGCTTGGAATCAATATGCTGCTGACACCTATTTTTACACCGCCTCTTGATACTGCAGTAGGTGGGGAGCGTACAACAGTGCAGCTTATAGATATTGTGCAGGATGCAGATGGATCTTACAAGTTTGATTGGTCAAGATTAAAACGTTGGTGTGATCTTTGCCTAAGAAATGGAATAAAGTATCTTGAAATACCGCATTTGTTTACACAGTGGGGTGCGAAAGCAGCACCAAAGATTGTTGTAACAGTAGATGGAAAGAACATAAAAAAGTTCGGATGGCATACACCAGCACTAGATTCATCGTATCAGAGTTTCTTAAAGCAGTTTTTACCAGAGCTTCAAAGTAAATTGATTGAGTTTGGATATGATAGAGATCATGTTTTTTTCCATATCTCAGATGAACCAGGAATGGATTGCCTGGAAAGCTATAAGGCGGCACGAGAGAGTGTAAAGGAAAGCCTGAAGGGATGGCAGGTAGTTGATGCACTTAGCGAGTATTCTTTCTATGAAAAAGGAATTGTTCAGCATCCGATTGTGTCAAGCAATCATATAAGTGTCTTTTTAAAGAATAAGGTGCCGCAACCATGGGTGTATTATTGCTGTGGGCAGTCTGTTACAGTACCGAATCGCTTTTTTGCAATGCCAAGCTGGCGAAATCGTATTATGGGAGTATTGATGTATCTTCATGGAATTAAGGGATTTTTACACTGGGGCTTTAATTTCTATAATTCGCAGTATTCGATTTCTCATATTGATCCATTTTTTAACACACATGCAAGTTATGCGTTTCCATCTGGTGATGCATTTTTGGTTTATCCAGGTCCAGATGAAAAACCGATGTCATCTATTCGTGCACAGGTGCAGCGAGAGGCTCTTGATGATTTAAATGCACTTACTACATTAGAATCGGTGGTTGGCAGAGAACGTGTTGTTGCACTGATCATGGAGAATGCTGAGGAACCGTTTGATTTTGAGCATTATCCTCACTTGGCAGATTATATTTTGCATCTTCGTGAGCGTATGGCAGAGATCTTCATACAGGAAGAACAAAAATATTAATTTTAAAGTGCACGTAATGAAAAAGAAAGGAATATGATCTATTTTAGGTTTTGAACAATGAATGCTACAGATATGACCAAGGGAAAACCAATGAAACTACTGTTTTTGTTTTCTCTTCCTTTGATGTTTGGCAACGTTTTTCAGCAGCTTTATACAGTAGTTGATACAATGATTGTAGGTCAGACGCTTGGTGTTTCTGCATTGGCAGCACTTGGCGCTGCAGAGTCTCTAGGCTGGATGAGCCTTGGAAGTATACAGGGATTGACACAGGGATTTTCCATTCGCATGGCACAGCAGTTTGGAGCGAAAGATGAAGATGGGCTTCATCAGGCAGTTGGACACAGTATTGTGCTGTCAGCCTTGCTTGCAGTTTTGCTTACTATAGTATTTCAGGCAGCTGTTCGTCCAGTACTTGCTATTTTACAAACCCCAGAGGATATTAAGCCAGATACGATTTTATATCTTCGTATTTTATTTGCTGGTATTCCCATTGTTGTTGCATATAATTTATTGGCATCTATGCTGCGCGCAATTGGAGACAGTAAGACACCTCTTATTGCAACAGCCATTGCTGCAGCCAGCAATATTGTATTAGATTTGCTTTTTGTATGTGTGTTTGGATGGGGCATTGCAGGGGCAGCAGAAGCGACACTTATTGCTCAGTTTATTTCAGTAGTATATTGTTTTTTCACAATAAGAAAGCTTACGCTCTTACATCCGCGCAGGAAAGATTTGCGCTTGGAAGTTGAATTGTCAGGCAAGCTTATGCTTCTTGGTCTTCCGATGGCTTTCCAAAATTTTATTATTGCCATTGGATCTATGATTGTACAGCGCTTGATTAATTCGTTTGGTGTTATTTTTATTGCAGGATTTACGGCAACGAATAAATTATATGGAGTATTAGAAATAGCGGCCACTTCATATGGCTTTGCCATGGTTACTTACACAGGACAAAATCTTGGCGCAAATCAGCCTAAACGCATTCGTGAAGGTTTAAAGGCAGGTGTAATTATTGCACTTATTACCTCGACAGTGTTAGGCGCCATTTTGATTCTTTTGGGAAAACCATTGCTTTCGTTGTTTATTTCAGGTACAGAAGAAGAAATTTCACAGACACTTGCGATTGCATATCATTATCTTTCTATTATGAGCGTATGCCTGCCAATTCTTTATGTTTTGTATGTATTGCGTTCTACTCTGCAGGGATTAGGTGATACAGTAAGTCCTATGCTGTCTGGTGTAGCAGAGTTTGCAATGAGAACTGGGTGTGTGCTTCTTCTTCCATTATGGCTTGAGGCAGAGGGCATTTTCTATGCAGAGGTTCTTGCATGGACAGGTGCAGATCTTGTATTGATTCCAAGCTGTATCTGGGCACTGCGTCATCGCTTGACTAAAAGTGACGACACTAAGAGAAATCTGTAAAATGACAGCAAAAGAACTGGTGATTTTAGAATAAAAATAGGGGAATAATAAAAATGAAGAAATTAAATTATATTGCGCTGCTCCCTATAGGGGTGTTTTTGGTTTTATATCTTGGACTAGGAATTTTATTTGAATATGTGATGAAAATTCCAATGGGATTTGATAATGTACCAATTGTGGTAGCATTTTTGGCGGCAATTCTTACGGCCTGTCTGCAAAATCCGAAGCTACACTTTGATCAGAAGCTTGAAATAATGGCACAGGGAGTTGGCGATAAGAATATCATTACGATGCTTTTGATTTTCTTATCAGCAGGATCTTTCGTAGGAATTGTAGGAAGAAGCAGTGCAGAAAGTGTTGCCTATTGTATGCTGTCATTGATTCCGGCGCGCTTTTCAGTAGCTGTTTTATTTGTAGTAGCTTGTTTTGTATCAGTTGCCATGGGAACATCAGTAGGTACAATTACGCTTCTTGTTCCAATTGCAGCGGCTGTCTCTAAGGCATCAGGTTTTGATTTGCCGTTTTGTGTTGGATCTGTTATGGGAGGAGCCATGTTTGGCGACAATTTGTCCTTTATTTCAGACACAACGATTGCTGCGTGCAATGGTCAGGGATGTAAGATGAAGGATAAATTTAGAGAAAATTTTGGAATTGCAATGCCAGCGGCAGCAGCAACGCTGATTGTGATTTTAATCTTGTCATTCCAGACAACAATCAAGGGACATGTGAGCCAGCCATATAATTTAATTCAGGTTATACCATATGTGCTTGTATTGATAGGCGGTGTGGTTGGAATTAATGTATTTTTAGTTTTGCTTATTGGAATTGGATCGGGTGCATTGATTATGCTGATTGGCGGCTATGTGGAGCCTGTGGAAATGCTCATACGTATGGGAAATGGTGTTTCTGGAATGTTTGAAACATGTATGGTTGCGATTCTGGTGGCGGCAATGTGTGCGCTGATAAGAGAATATGGCGGATTCGAGGCACTTTTAGGAATTATTAGAAAGGCATTTAGAGGAAGAAGAGGCGGTCAGCTTGGAATGGGACTTTTAGTTGGTGCTATGGATATTGCAACGGCCAATAATACAGTTGCAATTGTAATGGCTAATCCAATTGCAAAGGAAATGGCAGTTGAATATGGAATTACACCAAGAAAGGCAGCTTCCATTTTGGATACGTTTTCCTGCATTTTTCAGGGTGTAATACCATATGGTGCACAGATGCTTGTTGCTATTTCAGCAGTCAATGAGCTAGGCAGTCAGATTTCTGCTTTTCAGGTTATGCCAAGACTGTACTATCCAATGTTTCTTTTGATCAGTTCTCTGATTGCTATTGTTGGTGTAAAGGGACGCAGACGTTGTTACAGAAAAATAAGGTAATTAAGAAAGAGGAAGCATAATGGATTTTTTGTCCTTTAGAGAAGAAATTACAAAATACATTTTTGCAGAAGATATGCTGCAAAAGGCTGATATAATATTGATTCCAGGAAATGCATATCCGCAAAATGCTGAGCGTGCGGCAGCATTATACAGACAAGGTTATGCACCATATATTTTGCCAAGCGGAAAATACAGTACACTAGTCGGACACTTTGCAGGTGTTTTGGACCGGGCAGATCGCTATAACAAGGAGTACAAGACAGAATGGGAATTTTTAAAAGATGTTCTTGTTCAAAATGGCGTGGATGAATCAGCAATTTTAAAAGAGGATCAGGCAACCTTCACATGGGAGAATGCCAAAAACTCAAGAATTGTCACAGATCAAAATAAACTAGTGATACAAAAGGCTATTTTGTGCTGCCGCAATGTACATGCAAGAAGAAGTCTTATGTATTATCAAAAATCTTTTCCAGAAGCGAAAATATTTGTCAGTCCATCGGTGATTGGAAATATTACAAAAGAAAACTGGTATACAACGAAGGATGGAATTGATGCAGTAAATGCAGAAATTTCCAGAATATTATATCAGTTTTCACTTCTCGTATAAAATAAAAAAGCCTGCTAGTTTTTTGCTAGCAGGTTTTTGGTTCTATTAATCGCGAATTACCGGAAAATAGACTTGATAAGGTTCATATCCAATGTCGTAGATAGGGATGAAACGAATACCTGTTTCCTGATAGCGTGTGCGGAATGTGCGTTTCCAGTTTCCCCATTCACGTTCATTATCATGAAGCAAAAGTGTTTGAAGCTCATGACCGTGTGTGTGAAGCGAGCGCTCTTCACTGCAAAGGCCGGCAAGTGCGATTGGTCCAAAACGAAATGCAACAAGATCTGGATCATCGTCTGCAGCGACTGCAGTGATGCAAAGAGGAAGAATAAGGCGAAGTTCATCACCATTTTGCCAGTTGCGTTGAATGGTAAGAAATCCGTCTTTTGCATCAACAGGCATCTGTTTGCCGTTAAGTTCAAAGCAGACATCCTGAAATACGGCTGGATTTCCGGCGTAGGAATCGGTGCGTGCACATGCCCAATCTGGAATGCGAAGTTTTAATGAAAAATCAGCGCAAGGGGAATCCATTTCAATGCGCATGCAAATTGCCATACAGTCTGGCTGAATTGGATAACGCTGTGTGTTTTCATGAATTGCTTGTTCAGCAGAGCTTGTACTTGAAATGTGGAAGCTTCCGCTTAAGCTATCTTGCTTTTGAATTAAAGTAACATTTGTGTTGCCAATTGAAAAGCGTGCAGTGGAGTCGAAATATTGAGCAGCATATAAATTTGTACCATCCTGATAGTACAGATACTGGTTATGGGCAGCATTTGCCTGTACGACAGAGCCGTGACAGCAGAAGAAGTCTTGTGTTTTGGAAGCCCATCCCTTGCGTGATCCAGCGCGCATTGGAAGAAAATATGTAAGAAGACCTTCTGATGGATAAGAAGATATCTGACCATTTGGAAGATCCTCCTTCCAATAGGCTTGCGCAAGGATGCCATTGTACAGATTTTTTTCAATATAATTCAGATAGGAAACATCGCCAGTCCAGGTAAAAAGAATGTTTGCAAGACGAATCATATTGTATACACTACAGTGCTCTTGATTTCGTTCTCCAAGGCGTGATGCCTGGCGATGCTTTGGTGTCCAAATCTCACCATTTGTCTGACCGCCGGTAACGAAATAACCACGATCTGTAACAGCACATTTCCAGTAAGCAAGCACAATATCACGATAACGTGTAATTTTAGTTGCTTCATAAACGGCGGCACAGCCGATGATTTCTGGAATAGTTGTATTGGCATGCATATTTGTTAGTACGTCTTCTCCAGCTAAAAGAGGATCAAATAGGCGATGACGGTCATAACGCTCAATTAAGGTTAGATACATGCTATCTTTTGTAATATCATAAAGCCGAGCCCATATTTCAAGCATTCCACCAGTTTCAAAATCAAGAATGTCATCGAGCTGTTCTCTTGTACGATTGTCTGTGTAGCGAAGGAACCATTTGGAGAAATCAATTGCAATGGTGAGGGCTTCCTCATTTTTTGCATATAGATACATGTCAAGAAGTCCCATAAAGGTTTTGTGTACGTTATAGTGAGGAGCCCAAACTTGCTTTTTGATAGCAATCCAATGAAAATATTTTTCTGGAATAGAAGCAGCCCATTCGCCGCCATTGTCAAGCTGACAAAGACGAAGCTCATGAACAATTTCATTTGCTTTGCCAAGCAGAGCCTGATTGCCAGTTTCATCATAGTGAATGGCAGCCGCGCTCAGCCAGTGACCAAGAAAGTGACCACGCAGCTGACAGGAGGGATCTTCCCAGCCGCCATGCTTAAGTTTTTTGTTTCCAAAATTTTGATAACGGCCAGCCTCTTGCGTAAAATTTTGCAGCAGAGCATCGCTTTCTAGCTCCATCAGATAGTCCATATTTTGCTGCTCTTTGTTAAGTAATAATTGATCCTGTAGTGTGACATCAAGTCCTGATAATTGTTTCATTATAATTATAATATCCTTTCTGGCAAATGCCTTTACGTTTTTATTTACTTATAGTATAATCGGAAATGAAATAAATAAAATGAAATTTATTCGGTATTTTTTATAAAATAATCGCATATAAAATTGTGTTTCGCGAATATATTTGAAGATTGGGGAGTGCAAAGCACGTAGCAATCCGGTATCAAACATCATAGTATGAAAGGAATAATATATGGAAAGCGAGTTACAAAAAAAACAGCTGCTTTTGGCAGCAGATGAAATGCCATTGCTTAGGGAATGTGCTTTTTTTAAAAGTGAAGATGGTTTTGTGCATCCTAATCGTGTATTAGATTTTGATGTGCTTATTTACGTTGTGAGTGGATCAGTGCAGGTTGTTGAGGATGATCAGGAATATTGTATTTTGCCAGGAGAATTATTATTTCTTAAACATGGTTGTCATCATTATGGAACGAAGAGAAATCCACCTATGACAAGCTGGTACTATTTTCACTTTTATCTTCCGGAAATTACGGCACAGACAAGATTTGATCCTTTTGAAAGTTTTACATATGCCCGCAGTTTAAACAAGGAAAATCATAGCTTTTTTTATCAATTGCCAAAGAAGATGAAACTGGAATCTTATTCAAATATAGCTCAGATGCAGGAAATTTGTGATTTATTTGAAAAGCGAAATCCACTGGAAAGATTATTGCAAAACACAATGCTTTGCAGCCTTTTATTGAATCTGTACCATGATAGTGAATCAGACAGAAAAGTAGCCCTAAGCAGACAAAGAACAGATCAGATGATTGCGTATCTGCAAAAACATTGTGAAGAGAAATTTTCTTCAGTTGACATTGAGACATATATGGGATTGTCATATAAGCATTTGAATGATGTATTTAAGAAAGAAACAGGAATGACACTTCAGAAATATCATTGTCAAATGCGCATGGAACGAGCAGCGAGACTGCTGCAGCAGACAGACTTAACTGTCACGCAGATTAGCGAAAGACTAGGCTTCGATGAAGTATTTTATTTTAGTAATGTTTTTAAAAAACAGATGAAGCTTTCGCCTATGAGCTATAGAAAAAAATGTGTAAGAATTTAAAAAATGCCTTGACATGATGTATATTATAATATACAATAAAGTTAGGAGGAATTAATGATGAATGAGAACAATATTCAAATAGAACAGCAGTCAGGAATAGAGCAGCAGTCAGAAGCACAGGCAAAGCGATTACTGGCATATTACAGCTACTTGAGAAAAAGTCAAAAAATGACTCAATCAGAATTAGAGCGCATTACTGGATTGTCAAGAATCGCAATTAACCGCTGTGAAAATGGAAAATTGATGCCGACGATTCGCTCCATGAATAAACTATTGGCACCACTTGGATATCAGCTTGGCATTGTGTCGCTTGATGAATCAGACAGTGGGGATTATAATGAAGAAATAAATGAACGGCAGAACGAGAAAAACGAGTTGGAAATCACGTATTTCACTGAGCTGGCAAAAGAGGAAGAGAGGTTCAGTAAGAAAAAGGCGGCAGAGCTGTTCAAAAACAAACTATTGGATACACTAGAGCCTGGCAGCTACGGTGCACTGCAGACCATTCATAAACATCTTTTTAGTGATATTTATGAGTTTGCCGGTCAGACACGAACAGTGAATTTTGCAAAAGGGAATTTACGATTTGTACCTGCTATGTATTTGGATGCGGCACTTGAAAGCATCGAGAAGATGCCACAGTCCACATTTGATGAGATTGTAGAAAAATATGTGGAGATGAATATTGCACATCCTTTTCAGAAAGGAAATGGACGAAGCATTCGTATCTGGCTGGATCAAATATTAAAAAAAGAGCTTGGAAAGGTTATTGACTGGAGTTTAGTTGATAAAGAAGAGTATTTGACAGCGATGAAGGTAAGTCCAATTAAAGATGTGGAAATCAAAATGCTCCTAAAAGCTGCATTGACAGATAAGATTAATAACAAAAAAATATTTATGAAAGGTGTTGACCAAAGCTATAGCTATGATGGCTACAGCAGCTATAAAACAAAGGAGTTTGCCCCTAAAACCTGTACAAAAGCAAAAACAAAAATACAGGAAGTGAGGGAACAGGATGAAGAAATGGAGCAATAAAAAAGCAGAATGGCTGTTAGTAATGTTAGCTGTATCACTAACGGCATCTGCTTCATGGACGATTACGGCAGAAGAAAAAAGCGAAGCTATAGATCGATATATTATAGTTGAACTAGAGACTCTTACTGCGCCAAACGTTGATGCAGAAGAGATGGAATTATCATCAGAATCAGAGCAGTCAACAGAAGAAACAGTTGAAGTAGAGTCTGAGCCTGAAGTTGTGCTGTTTTCACTTCAGGATAGCCTGGATTCAGAAGAGTACAGTGTAACCGGGATCAGCGTAGATGAACCAATCATTGCCCAGCTTCTGGAACAAACAGCGGACTATCAGAACTATGATACTATTGCCTTGTATGATATTACTTCTTATCAGCAGACAACTGATGAGCCATATGACTTTAATCTCCAGATTCCAGAGGATGCGGATATTACACTGTATCAGACAGTGGATGGGCAGCTTCAGGAAAATACTCTGGATGTAATGTGTACAGAGGATGAGTATAATCGTCTGCCGTTAGTCAGTTACCAGTCCGAGACGAATCACTGGTTGGTATTTTATCTGGGAGCAAAACAGACTAACGAAGCCGTGTCCGATTCGGACACAGAGGATGCAGTCAGAGAAACAGAAAGTGCCAAAGTACCAGATACTAAGCCAGCGACACCGAGTATGGTTGCTCCGACAACAAGCACACCAACGACAAGCCCGAGTACGACAGCGCCAACCAAAGTACCTGAAACACAGCCGCAGACAACAGCACATACACATGCATGGGTTCCAGTGACATCTGTTGTCCATCATGATGCAACGTATAAGACTGTGTGGGTTCAGGACTTTGCAGCATGGGACGAGACAGTGATCATAAAAGCGGCATGGGATGAGCAGGTACTGGTTCAGGATGCGTATGATGAAAATGTGATGATTTCAGATGCGTATGATGAACCGGTTTATGCATGGGTTGGAATTTGCAATGAGTGTGGTCATAAGTTTTTAGATCCAAATGAAGATATTGATGTTCATATGGGTGCTGGCTGTTGGTCAAGCTGGCATGATGAATGGATGCAGGTTGGAACAACGCACCATGATGCTGTTTACCAAACAGTTCATCACGAGGCAACATATCAAACAGTTCATCACGAGGCAGAGACGACAATCGTCCATCATGATGCAACAGGTCACAACGAACAGGTAGTGGATCAGGCAGCATGGGATGAGACAGTAATTACTGGTTATACCTGCTCTGGCTGCGGAGCAGCAAAATGAAAGTAATATATCAAGATACCAGAGTCAAAAAGTAAGAAATCCGATGCAAGAGGATTTTTGATATTAATAAATAAATAACAATACATAAGAAAAAGCATCTGCATAACTTCTGAAAATAACAGGATTTATTGTTGGTGCTTTTTTCATGCTCTTTTTACATTGTGTTCAGTTTGGACATGCGAGAAAACACAGAATACTGTGTAAAGGTTGTGGCAGAGATGCCATGACCTTTTTTCGTGGAAGAAACAGAAAGGAAAACAGTTATGGATCGTCTAAGAGGACCGCCTGTTTTAAAGGCAGGCAATAAGCAACAAACAGATTCTGTCAGATTTTCTGACGGGATTTCCCATAAGAAAGGCATGACGATGAATTTAAAAAACAAAAAAGGAAAGAGATTGACTTCTACACTGATGGCAGTACTTATGAGCGTATCGACAACGCTGACACCAGTAAACACCATGGCATCAGAGCTTGAGACATCGTCCGTGGCAGTCGAAAGCACGCTTGAGGAAACAACTGCAGAGACACAGGTGCAGACCGTATCAGAGACGGCAGTAAGCAAGACGCAGGAACAGACCACATCAGAGACGGCAGCTAGTGAAGCACAGACGTCAGCATCAGAAATGCAGCCGGTGCCTGAAACGACAGAAGAAGTTTGTACAGAAGAAGTCCAGACCTCTGGAGAGGGTGCAGAAGAAACATCTGCAAATGAAACACGTGGACCGGATGACGAGGAAACAGCAGAGACTGCCCAGATCGAAACAGAAGTTGAGACCATGGCTGAGTCCGAGGCTGAGTCTACAAGTGAAATCGAAACTGAGGGCAGCACCGAGGTTGAGAAAGCTGATCCGTTTGCAGCATTAGATCCGTCTGCCGGATTTACTGAGGAAGCTCTTGCAGCAATTGATTTTTCCAGTAAGAGACTTTTGATAGCCGCAGACCCAGCCGTGATCATTGATCCAGAGCATGTTCTTTCAAGTTATGCAGGCGTTTACCTGATGCAGTATGAAACTGAGAGTCAGGCAAAGTATGCATATGCATACTACTACGGAAAGTCAGAATTTGTTGATGTTGATACCGTCATTTCCGTAGCATACGGAGATAACAGTGCGAATGCAGCAGCTCCTATGGCTGCCAACGAAAACCCAATTGCTGAACTGCATGAAGCAGTTGCCGGAAATCCGGTAAAGGCTGCAGGTGCAGTTGCCGTTATTGATACAGGTGTGAATGGCGTGGCAAATGTCACGGAGTCTGTTTCCATGATCGGTGACAACACAGCAGATGAAAACGGACACGGTACAAAAATGGCACAGCTGATTGCAGAGCAGAATCCGGATGTATCCATTCTTTCCATCAAGGCATTAGGTGCTGATGGAACGGGAGATGTGTCTGCCGTATATGCAGCAATCCAGTATGCGATAGACAAGAAGGTTTCCGTAATCAACCTGTCCATGTCAGCAGTAGGAACAGCCGAGAATGCAGCATTAACGTCAATAATTGATGCAGCTGTAGAGGCAGGCATCGCGGTTGTCGGCGCAGCCGGAAACAAGGGAATGGATGTACGTTTCTTTGTACCAGGAAATATCGAGAGTGCTTATATCATAGGCGCAGCCGATGAGAATGGTGCAAGAATTACATCTTCCAACTATGGTTCGACGGTTGACTTTAACGTAGTGGCAGACTCCACGTCAGAGGCAGCTGCGAAGTTTTCCGGTTATTATACATTAAACGGGGCAGTAGCGGATGAGAAGCTGGTATTCCCGACCGATTATGTGAAGGAAGAGAAGATTGACTACAATGGCCCAATCATTAAACATCAGATTTCTTTCTACAACTATCAGGGCAGCCGTGATGATCTTGTATGGATTAGTGAGAAACTAATGAAAACAGAGATTGATGACGAGTATATTACTGCGCGCATTGGTTTCGCGGAGGATGCACAGGCAGTAAGCGGGCTGGATATTTATGTCGATTTTATGAGTATCGACAGCGAGCATGCAATTACGGATGAGTGTACGGTTGATCTTACAAACATGATTGTAAAGATTCCGGCATCGTATAAGGATTCTAATCTTACGATTCGCTGGTACATGCCGAATGCATCTTATCAGTATTGTTATGATACGGATGAAAAATATATGATTTCCAACACACCTGAGAAATTTAAGGTGGCATATAACGCAGTTGGAGGGTTAACACTTAAGACTGCGCAGGATTATGTTAACGGAACGTATAAGCAGGGACGTACATTTACGCATACTGCGGATTCTATGAACCATTGTTATGTGAATTATTCTACTGATGGTATTAAAGTAGGTGATTACTATACCATTACAAGTGGATATATCGCTAGCGTGGAGGAGAAGCCAGGAATCTATACGACACGAGGTGAAATTGCTTCCATGTTTGGTCCGAATGCATTGAATAATATTACGGAGGCAGGATATGCTTCAACGCAGGCATTCCTGGTTCATTTTAATTCTGTTACACGGGATTATGACAGTGCAGATGTTTCCGGCTGGTTTAACACGGTTGGCGGTAAGTCGGAAATCGCACCGGGTATTATCCGTTCTGATATTGATAATATTCAATATACAAGAACTGATGGAACTACATATTATACAACCGAGGAAGTTTCTGCTTCTTTGGGATGGGTGTTTGGTACGTGTGCAAACAATGAGATTGGTGGTCAGTGCCCAACCTTTGAGCCGGGTGGAAAGATCATCTGTACAAGTAAGGATGCAGATGGCACAGCCTACTTCTTCTACTATTGTCGTTCGCTAAGAGCGCAGTGGGCAGGTGGTTCATTCTCTATAACTCCCGTATTTCCAAAGACGGGATACCTTAGAATCCACAAGACATCCTCGGATCCGGCACTGACGGATGGAAACAGCTGCTATAACTTTACCAATATCACTTACAAGATTTACAGTGACAGTTCCTGTACAACAGAAGTACAGACCCTGTATCTGGATCAGGATGGATATTCTCAGTCTGTTGAGCTGACAGAGGGAACCTATTACATTAAGGAAACGGATGCTGTAAATTCCGGTTATGCACTGGATACAAATGTTTATACGGTAACCGTAACGGCAGGAACTACTTTTGATGCTCCACAGACTTGGAGTACGAAGGATGCTCCGCTTAATGACCCGTTGGGTATTGTTATAAACAAGATCAATAGCGATGGAACTACGGCAGCTGACTTATCTGGAGCTGAGTATACGATTACTTATTATCCGAAGCAGTATACTAGTGTAGCAGAAATTGCAGCAGACACAGATCCAGAGGTAAAGCCAACTGTATGGGTAATTCAGACAAAAAAACATTCAGATGGAAGCTATTATGCTTCCTTAAGAGACGAGTGTATTGTTCCAAATAGTAATAGTGCAGGTGCAGTTTTTGGAAAAAACCATACTGGAACTTACGTTATTCCACTTGGAACCATCACTGTTGAAGAAACAAAAGCACCGGAAGGCTTTACAAAAGATGGAGCTATTGTAAGCAGTGCAAAAACTGGTGCAACGATTTCCGGGACTAATAACGTATATTTATTCCAGTTTGTTGACGAGAACTCGGCAGTATATTTAAAGAGTGGCAATGCTCTTTCAACTTCTCTGGATGATGAGACTGCCGTAACTTTAACATATGCAGAGCTCCAGATCAACGGTTCACCAAAGATGGAAAAGCATGACTTCGAGTTAAGCAAGAAGGCAACTATGGGCGGAACTAGCTTTGAGGGAATCTCTTTTGAGATTTACTGTCTGGATGATTCTGTTGCCATCGGAAATGACACTTACACAAAGGGACAGACAATTACTACAGTGACTTCTGATGAAGAAGGAAACATTGATGTAGGTATGCAGTTTCCTGTCGGTCACTATGCAGTGCGCGAAAAGGCGGCAAACAATTACTACACAATGACAACAGATCAGATCCATTACTTCGATGTAGTTGAATATCAGGGAGAAGCATTTATCCAGTATGAGTCTGATACAAATGCAGTCACCTTTATGGACCGCGTTGTACGTGGAGATCTGTCATTCGTAAAGAAAAATTCCGACACGGATGAAGCACTTGCTTATATCCCGTTCAGGATTACAAATAATACAACAGGCGAAACACATTACATCTTAACTGATGCGAATGGAAACTTCACTTCCGCAACTGGAAAGACCACAAATACCAATGCAAACGATGTAGTTCTTTCCCAGTATGGTGATAAGGATGTCATTCCACAGAGCGTTGTGGATTCACTGGCAAAGGATGCCGGACTTTGGTTTGGTATGGGAAGTGAAGGAACCATGACAGCTGCAAATGATTCTTACAGCTCATTTGTATATGGAACATACACCATCACCGAGTTAAAGACCGAAGCAACCAGAAGCATGAAGATGTATACCAGCACCTTCACAATCGACACTGACGGAAAAGTTCTTGATCTTGGAACAGTCAACAACGTTCCGATGAGAATTAAAACAACACTGGTTGACGTAAATGGAGAACATTTCACCGAAGCAACGAGTACAGTGACATTGACTGACCATGTAGCATACAAAAATCTGGATACGGACAAGACATATACGCTGACAGGAACCTTGTATGTGAAGGATGGAGATGCACTGACAGAAATGATGACAGAAACGGTTGACTTTCAGCCAACCGAAACAAGTGGCACACAGGATGTTACATTCACATTCGATGCATCTGAGCTTGTTGGAAAGTCAGTAGTTGCATTTGAGGAGCTTTCCGTAAATGGAGAGTTTTGTGCAGAACATAAGGATAAGGACGATGAAAACCAGACCGTTACATTCCCTGGTATTCAGACAACGGCACGCGATAATGTAACCGAGGATCATGTATCCAATGCAACAGATTCCATCACAATCGTGGATACGGTAGCTTATACAGGTCTTAAAAAAGGAGATACCTACACAGTTACTGGAACATTGATGGATGCAGAGACAGGTGAGGCTGCTCTTGATGATGACGGCAATGCAATTACCGCATCAAAGGAGTTTACGGCACTGTCTGCTGATGAAAACATTGATATCACCTTTACATTTGCAGGTGTTTCCTTAGCAGGAAAGACACTTGTTGCTTTTGAGCAGATTGATCATGACGGTAAAAAATATGCCGTTCATGCAGATATCAATGACAAGGGCCAGACCGTATATATTCCAAAGATCCGCACAAAGGCACTCGATGCCAATACCGGATTGAATCAGGTAAAAGCAGACAGCAATGTAACTGTTGTTGATACCGTAACCTATACACATCTGCTTCCTGGAAAAACATATGTAATGAAGGGTGTTTTAATGACATCCGCAGGAAATGCCCTGATGGTTAACGGAAAGACCATTACTGCAAGTACTGAGTTTGTTCCGACCACACCTGACGGAACAGTAGATGTTGCTTTCAATTTTGATGCTTCAGAAATTGGTGGCCGAAAGTTAGTAGTCTATGAATACCTTGAGCTGGACGGCAATACCGTTGCCTCTCATACAGATATTTCCGATACTGACCAGACCATATATGTTCCAAAGCTCAGAACAACCATCTTTGATTCTGAAAATGGAAGTCATAACAGCGCGGCAGACGAAGATATCACTCTGATCGATACCGTGCGTTACAATGGTGTTGAAATCGGACGCAGATACACAGTAGTCGGTACCCTTGTTGATAAGGAAACCGGCAATGCACTTCTTGATGATGCAGGAAATAAGATTACTGCGTCAAATGAGTTTGTCGCTGAAAAGATAAACGGAACAATTGACGTGACATTTAAGTTCTCAGGCGTATGTCTTGCAGGAAAGACAACGGTTGCTTTCGAGGATATGTATTCTGAGGGAAAGAAGGTGGCAGTCCATGCTGCTCTCAGAGATGAAGGACAAACCGAGTACTTCCCATTAGTACATACAACAGCAACATCCAACGACACAAAAGATCATGTTGTCGGTGCTAACGAGAAGGTTACAATCACCGATCAGGTAGCACTTAAGGCACTGAAGCTTGGCACAGAGTATACTTTAAGCGGAACTTTAATGAATGCAAAGACTGGAAAGCCGATCATGGTAAATGGAAATACAATTACCGCAAGAAGAACTTTCACAGCCGATGCACGTGAAATGACAATACCGTTAACCTACACCCTGAATGCATCAGAGCTTGCAGGAACTACAACAGTTGTATTTGAAACCCTTTATTCTGACGGAGCACTTCTGGCAGCACATGCTGACCTTGAGGATGCAGAGCAGACAGTATATATCCCAGAGATTCATACAACTGCAAAGGATCAGACAACAAAGATCAACCATACCGAGGCAAATAAGACAGCCACCATCATTGATACAGTTTCATATACAAATCTGCTTCCGGGCAGAGAGTATACTGTAAGCGGAACACTGATGGATAAGGAAACAGGAAAGGTTGTTCTGGCTGACGGCAAAGAGATTACGGCAAGCACCATATTCACTCCTGAAAAGTCCAAGGGAAGTGTTGATATAATCTTTACCTTTGATGCAAGTGTTGTAGCACCTAAGACAGTTGTTGCATTTGAAACCCTTACATATAAGAAGATCCAGATTGCCGTACATGCCGATATCACCGACAAGGATCAGACAGTTTACATTCCGAAGGTATATACCACTGCAATCGCAGATGATACAAAGGATCATGTAACAGAGGCAAAGAAGGATGTAACCATTGTTGATACTGTTTCCTATGAAGGACTTGAAGTTGACAGAGAGTACACCGTAAAGGGTGTTCTTATGAATAAGGCAACAGGAGAAAACATCACGGTAAATGGTGAGAAGGTAACTGCTTCTGCCACATTTACTCCAAAAGAAAAGAACGGAACCGTTGATGTAACATTTACATTTGACGGATCAGCATTAGAGGATACCATGATTGTTGTATTCGAAACTCTGTACACTGAAGGTAAGGAAGTCGGTATCCATGCAGAGATCGGGGATGAGGCACAGACGGTATACCTTCCAAAGATTCGTACCAATGCAAAGGATGGCATTACAAAAATTGATCACAGTGAGGCATTGCCAAAGGCTACGATTATTGATATAGTTATCTATTCTTCATTGCTTCCAGGCAAGGAATATACTGTCACTGGAACATTGATGAACAAGGCAACCGGCGAAGCTGTTCGGATTGATGGAAAGAAAGTAACTGCAAGCACCGTTTTCACTGCTGAAAAGGCAGAAGGAAACGTTGACATTGTATTTGAGTTTGATGCAAGTGCAATCGCAGAAACTACCGTAGTCGCATTTGAGTCTATGGAGTACAAGGGAATCGAAGTCGCTGTTCATGCGAACATTGAGGATGAGAACCAGACCGTTTATATCCCGGATGTCCATACCACAGCAACCGCAACTGACACTGAGGATCATGTAACTGGTGCAAACAAAGAGGTAACAATTACTGATGAAGTTGCACTGACAGGATTGAAGGTTGGTAACGAGTATACTGTTAAGGGTGTTCTGATGGACAAGACGACTGGAAAGGGGCTTCTTGTTGATGAAAAGCAGATCGTATCCGAGGAAACCTTTGTTGCTGATAAGGCAGACATGACAATCACATTAACCTACACACTGGATGCTTCTAAGCTTGCAGGTACAACAACCGTTGTATTCGAAACTCTTTACACGGAAGGCAAAGAGGTCGGAAGACATCACGATCTTACCGATGAGGGCCAGACGGTTTATATTCCAGAGATCCACACCACGGCAGCCGATCAGAAGACTGAGATTAACCATACGAAGTCCGAAGAGACTGCAACCATCATTGATACCGTACATTACAGTCATCTGTTACCCGGCAAGGAGTACACCGTTAAGGGAGTGTTTATGAACAAGGAGACAGGTGAAGAGGTACTTATCGACGATAAGCCGATCACTGCCGAGACTACATTTACACCTGAGAAGTCCGAGGGAAGCGTTGATGTTATCTTTACATTCGATTCTTCACTTGTTGCTCCAAAGACTGTAGTAGCATTCGAAACCTTAGAGTATAAGGGTATCGAGATCGCAGTTCATGCTGACATTGAGGACAAGGATCAGACAGTTTATGTTCCAAAAATCAAGACAACGGCAATCGGAGAGGATACTGAGGACCACATCGAAAAGGCGAAGGAAGATGCTGTTATCGTTGATACAGTAGAATACAAGGGCTTAGAGGTTGGCCGCGAGTATGTAATGACCGGAAAGCTTGTTGATAAGGTTAACGGAGAAGTAATCACAGATGCCGAGGGCAATGATATTATCGCATGTGAAACCTTTATCGCAGAAACCGAAGAGGGAAGCATCGACATTACCTTTACCTTTAATTCTTCCGCATTAGCAGGAAAGTCACTGGTTGCTTTCGAGACTCTGTATACAGAGGAAAAGGAAGTAGCGGTACATGCCGACATCACCGATGAGGGCCAGACCGTCCATATCCCGGAGATTCATACAACCGCAACAGATAAAGTAACCGGCGATCATGACGGTGTTGTTGCAAAGGAAACTACAGTACTGGATGAAGTATTCTACACGAACCTGATTCCTGGCAAGGAGTATACCGTAAGCGGCAAACTTATGTTTAAGGAAACAGGCGAGCCGTTAACAGTTGACGGAAAGGAAGTAACGGCAGAAAAGACCTTCGTTGCCGAAGAAGTAGACGGAAGCATCATTCTTGAGTTCACATTTGATTCTTCTGCACTGGCAGGAAAGAAGATCGTTGCTTTCGAGGATGTCATTTATGAGGGAATCTCCATTGGAACCCATGAAGATCTGACAGATGAGGACCAGACAATCTCTTATCCGGAGATTCACACAACAGCAGTAAATGGTACTGACGGTTCAAAGACCATGGTACTGGGAACAAATGTAATTTTAGTGGATACCGTAACATACAAGGGTCTGACGGCGGGAAAGACCTATGTGGTAAAGGGAACCATTATGGATAAGGCAAGCGGAGAGCCGATTGGTGTAACCGCAGAAACTACCTTTACAGCTGAGGCATCAGATGGAAGTGTAGAAGTAACTTTCACATTTGATACCACAAAGCTGCAGGGAAAGACACTGGTAGTCTTTGAGACACTGTATGACACACAGAGTAACCAAATCGTTGATCACAGTGATATTACAGATGAGGATCAGACGGTAAGCGTACCTGTACAGCCTGCGATTCCGCCAGTAGTAACAGGAGATGATTCAAGCCCGATGCTGTATGTACTGGGCCTGCTGGCAGCACTCGCAGCCGCAGTAGCAGTAGCAACGACACTGGTGAGAAGAAAGAGAAAACAGGCATAAAAGCCTGAAGGGATTCCCTTCGGGGAATCCTGAAAAAAATAATCCATGAGACAAGTTGAATCTGCTAGAAAGGAGCTTTGGATACATTTATGAAAAAGAAGAAAATCAGAATCAGCACCGTGTTGCTTCTTGTGCTTTTGTTTGTTTTGCTTTGCGTGGTAGCGTGTGCTGGATGGAAGCTTTATTGCTACTATGCAGCTTACTCAAAAGATCGTGACTTATATTCTGATCTTCGCGATGAGGTTATAAAATCGGAAGAAAAAGAAAACGAAGCAGAAGAAACAACAAAAGATTATTTGAAAACAACTGAGGAATATTTGGAGAATGGGGGAAAAAAGTATCGAAAAAAAAGAAAGCGCATTTCAAAAAGTGCTCCTATTTCTGTTGACTGGGATGAGTTAAAGGAAATCAATGAGGATATTATTGGCTGGGTATATTTTACAGGACTGCCGCAGATATCTTATCCTGTTTTGCAGGCTGATGACAATGAATATTATGTGCATCGAACTTACGACCTGTCAAGTGATATCTCGAAAGCAGGCTGCATTTTTATGGACTACCGTATGGCAGATGATTTTTCATCACCATACTCTATTATCTATGGTCATAATGTTCGTGATGGTTCGATGTTGTCAGATCTGGCCAGGCTTAAAGATCAAACCTTATACGATGAAGAACCATATTTCTGGATTCTGACTCCGGAAGGTAACTACCGTTATCAGATTTTCTCCATTTTCCAGTGCCATCGCGCAGCAGATGTTTTTCAGAGATCTTTTGACGGATGGGGAGAGGATTTTTTTAAATGGCAAAGTGAATTAAAGTTGCGAAACAGTATGCAGGGAGATGTAAAGCTGAGTGAGGATGGACACGTGATTGCGTTTTCTACCTGTGTTCCAAACAGTTTTGATCGTACAATAGTGTGTGGAACTTATGTTGGCGGTGATGACATCCCAGATCCACATCTGGATGAAGTGGCTGAATAATTAAAATAATCTCAAGCCACATTGCAAAATCGCCACTAAAGGGGCGAGGCTTCCTTTGGAAGGTATAAAAAACATATTACATGATGATAATTTCAAGAGTGCTGAATTTGAACTGCAACCATATATTGACAACTTAAGTAAAAAAAAGAAAAAATATACTTGACATTTTCTTGATTATATTGTAAAATACTCTTTGTTGGCATTTAGAAAGAAAACTTGATGCTTATGAAATGCCCAGATAGCTCAGTTGGTAGAGCAGAGGACTGAAAATCCTCGTGTCGCTGGTTCGATTCCAGCTTTGGGCATTGTGCGGGTGTAGTTCAATGGTAGAACACTAGCCTTCCAAGCTAGATACGTGGGTTCGATTCCCATCACCCGCTTTACAGAAGAGATTCTGTAGATTTTATGCGCGAGTGGCTCAGTGGTGGAGTATCGCCTTGCCAAGGCGAGGGTCGCGGGTTCGAATCCCGTCTCGCGCTTTATTTTTTTGAAAAAACATAATTAGAGAATAAGAACCTGTTAGTGTTGATGCACTAGCAGGTTCTTTTGTCAGAAAATAAGCGCTTGCCTGTCTGTGTGAAAGATGGTATACTGTCAACGAAAAAAAGAAAAAAGGTGAGAATATGAAAATTGTGGTATTAGACGGATATACAGAAAATCCTGGCGATTTAAGCTGGGATGGTTTTCGCCAGTTTGGAGAAGTAATTGTATACGACAGAACACCGAAAGAACTGATCTTATCTCGTATGGATGGGGCAGAGGTTGTCTTTACTAATAAGGTTGTCATCACAAGAAAGATCATTGAGGCAAGCCCGGCACTTCGTTTTATAGGTACATTGTCAACTGGCTATAATACAGTAGATTTAGAGGCAGCGGATGAGCGACAAATACCGGTCAGCAATATTCCTTCATATAGTACGCAGGCAGTTGCACAGCTTACAATGGCATTGTTGTTAGAGATATGTCATCATGTAGGGGCACATTCAGCTCAGGTTATGGCTGGAAAATGGAGCAGTTGTCCTGATTTTTGTTTTTGGAGTTATCCATCAATGGAGCTTGCTGGAAAGACAATGGGAATCATTGGATATGGAAATATTGGACAGGCAGTTGCACGTTTGGCAGTTGCGTTTGGTATGAATGTGATTGCATATGGTCATCATGGAATCAAAGAAGAACTTATGACAGAGCATGTACGTTCAGTAAGCCTTGAGGAATTATATAAGGAGTCAGATGTAATTAGCCTGCATTGTCCATTAACTAAGGAAAACATGGCAATGATTAGAAAAGACAGCATAGCAAAAATGAAGGATGGTGTAATTTTGCTAAATACAGCAAGAGGTCCGCTGATTTGTGAACAAGATTTAAAAGAAGCACTTGTTTCTGGCAAGGTTAGTTATGCGGCAATGGATGTTGTGGAAACTGAACCAATTCCAGAAGATAGTCCACTTTTAAGCGCACCGAATGTATTGATTACGCCACATATTGCATGGGCAGCAAAAGAAACAAGACAGCGATTGATGGATATAGCTGTTGAAAATTTAAGCGCTTATGTACATGGAAAACCGATTCATGTAGTTAATTTAAAGTCAAAAGGATAAAGAAAATGAATTTATTGTCTTTGGAACAAGCACAAAAAAGTTATGGAGAAAAAGTACTGCTAAAGCAGGCCAACTTTTATTTGAATGAAGGTGAGAAGGTTGGAATAATTGGAATTAACGGAACAGGAAAAACAACACTTCTTCGTATATTAGCAGGAACAGAAGTGCCAGATGAGGGAAGCCGTACAGTGGCTAATCATGTTGTACTTCGTTTCCTGGAACAAAATCCGCAGATGCCGGCAGATATGAGTGTGTTGGAGTATGTGCTGCAGGGAGAAAAGGAAGAAGATAGATGGATTCTTGAACCAGATGCCAAGACATTGCTGATGACTTTTGAGCTGAATGATTTTAATCAGCCATGTGGTCAGCTTTCAGGTGGTCAAAAAAAACGCGCTGCGCTTGCTAAGACGCTTCTTCGTCCAGCAGATATCTTAATTTTGGATGAGCCAACAAATCATCTTGATACAAAGATGGCTGATTGGCTGGAAGATTATCTCAGACGCTATCGCGGAGCCATGATTATGGTAACACATGATCGATATTTTCTTGATCAGGTAACAAATCGCATCACAGAATTAGATCATGCAAGTTTATATTCATACGAGACAAATTATTCGGGCTATCTGCAAAAAAAGGCAGAACGAGAGCAAAATGAAGATTCTGCAGCAGCAAAACGGAAGAATTTGTTACGAACTGAGCTGGAATGGTTAAATCGTGGTGCACGTGCGCGCTCTACAAAGCAGAAGGCTCATATTCAGCGAATTGAAAATTTACAGGAGCAGCGTGGACCAGTTAGAGATCGCACTGTGCAGCTGGACAGTGTTGCAAGCCGTCTTGGAAAGACAACGCTTGAAGTGGAAGGCCTGGCAGGTGGCTATCCGGGTCATGAGTGTTTTCATGATTTTTCCTATATTTTTCTAAAAGGAGACAGAATTGGAATTGTAGGACCAAATGGCTGCGGAAAAACTACACTTATGAAGATTTTAGCAGGAACAATTATGCCGCTTAGAGGTACAAGAACAGCAGGTGTGACGCTTAAGATTGGTTATTATACACAGGAGATTGCATCAGATCCGTCAGCAGGTGTTGCCTATATGGATCCGAATAAGAAAGTACTCGATTACATTCGTGATACCGCAGAATATGTTCGCACACCAGAGGGAAGCGTGTCTGCATCCGTTATGCTTGATAGATTTTTATTCCCGCCAGTCGTGCAGCAGCAGCTGATTAAAAGTCTTTCTGGAGGAGAAAAGAAGAGGCTCTATCTTCTTCGCGTCCTTATGGAAGAACCAAATTTTTTGATTTTGGATGAGCCGGCCAATGACCTTGATATTCGCACGATGGAAGTTCTTGAAGATTATCTTGACCGTTTTGAAGGAATTGTGGTAACTGTATCACATGATCGATACTTTTTGGATCGTTGTGTGCGCCGTATGTTTGCCTTTGAAGAAAATCACACATTGCGCCAGTATGAAGGCGGTTATAGTGATTATGCAGCTGTGAAACAAGCTGAGGAGGAAGAAAAACAAAGAGCAGAGCGCGAAAAGGAAAAGAAAAAACAGCAAAAGGCAGAAGAAGTAACGAAAAAACCGGTAAGAGAGCAGAAACTTCGCTTTAGTTACCTTGAACAGCGAGAATATAACACGATTGAAGAAGATATTCAAACGCTGGAGGAAACAATTGAACAGCTTGAAAAGGATATGGATGCGGCGGCGACTGATTTTGTGCGTCTGAGAGAGTTGTCAGAGAAAAAAGAACAAAGCGAAGCACTCCTTGAACAAAAAATGGAACGCTGGGTGTATTTAAGTGATTTGGCAGAGCGTATTGAGGCTCAAAAAAATAGTTAAAATAAATTAGAAAGGTAAGAGAATCATGAATACAAAGAGTTTTTTAATTAAGGATACTACAAAAGAAGAACGTATTGCACTGATAAAAGAGTGGATTCCAGATGATGATGGCTGTAGCGATAATTGTGGAATAAGCCTGTGGGATATGTATGATGCTTATATTAAGGGAGAAAAGGAAATTTCACAGATCAATATGGAATTTAGAGCAAGCTATTACACAGAAGGAGAGCTTGAAGAAAAGGCACCTGGATGTGGACAGGGATATACAAGACGATAAGTAATACAAAAAAGCTGATGCAGAACAATGAAAAGATTGTCTGTATCAGCTTTTTTTGTTGACAAATCATTGGAAATTTGATATAACAATAACATAAAAGTAGCATAACTTAATTAAAAGAAATTTACTACTAAGTCAATAAAGGAGGCAGCTTATGGAGGAGAGTCAGACATCATCTAAAAAAAGGCGAAGAAATTCTGCAGAAAAGCTGTTGGCAAAACAAAAAGACTATACGTTCAGCAGTGAAGATTTGTTGACGCTTGATCATTGGGAACAAACATTAAAAAACCAGAGAACACGGTCAACATATATTGGTGCAATTTTGTTAGTTTGTGATTATTACCGAAAACCGATTCATGAGATTACACCAGAAGAATGGGTTTTGTATGTAAATAGTGTAATGCCAGATCAAATTGTAAAGCGTGAGATTTCTGTTTCTACATCGCGAATACGTTATTATGCCATTATTGGCTTTCTGGATTTTTACAGTATAAATCATCCATCGTATGTAGAGACGTCAGATCAGTTTTTAAATCCAGCGCATGCACCAACACCAAAGGTGAACAAATATCCAACGGCTGTGCAGATGGCATCTATTTTGCAGGCAATGAAGAAGGCAGATATTCAGGTGTATGTTGCAGCGCTTCTCGCTTATGAATGTGCACTTGCACCGAGTGAGATTATTGAGCTTCAGACTAGCTCATTTATCAGAAATGGAGAGGATGGAACATGTATGCTGTCCGTTCCTGGTAAGGCAAAACGTTTGATAGTTATACGAGAAGACTTGATGGAAGAGATCGAGCACTTTTTTTCAATGGGCGGATATTATGGCGATGACTGGCTTTTACACAATAAATATGGTGGGCAGATGAGGGCGTCTGTTTTGCAAAGAGCATGCAGAAAGGCACAGCAGGAAGTAATTGATACAGGTATTATATTAGAACCATATTCACTGATTTCAATCCGAAGTGCGGCAATTCATCGTTTCTTGATGTCAGATGGTGCAAAGGGTACTAGTACGGCACAATATGCAGGAATCAGTGAGGCATATGCGCTTCAGATGCAAAGTGTCGGGTTGGCATCAGCTGTCCAGCTTCCGGGAACGAAGCGTGGCTACACTATTTCAGATCTGCTTGATTCCTCAAATGAAGAAAGTAGCAAAAAAACACAACAGAAATAAGAAAGGAATGCAGCGAATGGGACAAAGTGAAGAGCAGTTGGAGAGTCAATGGGACAAAATGTTGAAAATTAAAACTACAGGGCGTGATGACAGTCATGCAGATGCCTTTTGTTATCCATATGAGCCAACACCATATTGTGTATTAGAGCGATTGGCTAACAGTGGTTTGATTCAAAAAAAGCAGACAGTCTTGGATTATGGAACAGGAAAGGGAAGAGTGTGCTTTTTTCTTTCATATCAGACGCGTTGCCACAGTGTTGGTATTGAGTATGATGAGCGTATTTTTGCAGGAGCAGAACAAAACAGAGAAAATGCGGTTTCAGGTGCGCGTACACAATTTGTTCTTGCCAATGCAGAAAATTATAAAGTACCATCAGATGTGAGTTTTTGCTATTTCTTTAATCCATTTTCGGTAGAAATCCTAAAGAGAGTAGTAGCAAGGATTCTTGAATCTTATTATGAGAATCCAAGGCCGATTCAGCTTATGTTTTATTATCCGTCAGATGAATATGTGAGTTTTTTGATGACGCAAGATGAGTTGATGTTTTCTGATGAGATTGACTGCAGAGATTTGTTTGATGGAAATGATAGCAGAGAGAAGATTTTAGTGTTTGATGTGGGGTAAGTTGGAAAATAATTTGTGGTGGAGTATATAAAATACATAACATAAAAATAGCATAACTTAAATTAGATAAAATTTCCGCCCAAAACTTCCCTCTTAAAATACACACATTAACCCACCAAATCACCACTAAAAATTGCTATCTGTGAAATTACCGACTGTGGATTGAAACAATAAAAAAGAAAGAGAACTTAAAGAAAACTATATGACAATTAGAAAACCAGAATATTATGATGAATTTGTCTGCACTGCCAATAAATGTCCATTCACCTGCTGCCGTGAGTGGAAGATTGAAGTGGATGACGAGACAAATGAAAAATGGAAGAAATTACAAGCACCAGAGAATGTATATCCAGTTCGAAAGAATATGAGCCAATACACACAAAAAAAGGACAACATGCGCGTAATTGCATTAAATAAAAAACATATATGTCCTTTCTTAAATGAACAAAAGCTGTGCCGTCTGGTATGTACATTTGGCGATGACGTTTTATCAAAGACATGCCGTGTTTTTCCAAGAGAAATTCATAAGTTTTTAGATCAAGAAGAATTTTTCCTTATGCCGTCATGTCCAGCTGTTATTGACTTGATGAAAAAATATCCAGATTGTAAATATATTGAAATGGATACTGAAAACATAGAAGGAAAGAAGAATACTGAATTTAGTGAATTAAATTTTTTAAGAAATGTACGCAGCATATTTTCTGATTGGATGAGAAGAAAAGAATTTGATCCACAGGAAAATTTAAAACATATTTTCTTTGCTGCACTTGAGCTATGGCGTATTTTGCAGGAAAACAGTAATGAAGATTTCTTATTTTCAGATGATTTCAATGCTCAGATTAAAAAGAATCTTAAAGAGTATAAAACAAAAAAGCTTCAAAAAGAACTGGCGGATGCCATTTCGAAAATTCCTTCTGATCAGGAATCAGCCATTTTTGAACAAAATGAATTGTTTTTAGATTTGACAACTAATTATGAAAGAGAAGGCTTGTATAAGAGTGAGCTAAAGGATGTGCTTAACAAAGCAAGACTAATTGAGGAAGAAAACAGCACATTCCTTTTGGAACAGAAAAGAAAATTTAATGATCATTTTTCAAAATGGCAGGAATTATTTAGAAGCTTTCTGACAGCAGAAATTGAATCAGACTGTCTTCTTCCTGATGGAAACCTGCAGGATTTTATTGTTCATCTGGAATGGATTGCACTTGAATATACAGCGATCAAACAATTTCTTTTTCTGGATTGGATACAAAATGGTTCGTTGACATATGAAAAGATACGCGACACAATCACGTTAGTTTGTCGTATGACCGGATATGAGGAAGATGACATTTACGAGTACATGCAGGATTGTTTTGATGATGTTGTGTGGGAGTGGGGATATTTGGCATTTATTTTGACGTAAGGGAGGAATGATGTAATGAGGTTGTTATTTCGACAGAGATTTTTTTCATGGTTTGACAGCTATGATATTTACGATGATAATGAAGAAACTGTATACACAGTAAAAGGTCAGCTTTCAATTGGACATTGCCTGACGATTTATGATGCAAATAATAATCGCATAGGAATGGTACAGGAAAAGTTTTTAACATTTCTTCCTAAATTTGAAATCTACGAATATGATCTGCAAAATAATTGTCGGTATATTGGACAAATCAGCAAGGAATTTACTTTTTTTAAGCCAAGATATAATATTGATTTCAATGGCTGGCAGATTGAGGGAAGCTGGACTGAGTGGGATTATTCTATCTTAGATTCAAACGGACGAAATATTGCGCAAATCTCAAAGGAACTGTTTCATATGACAGATACTTATGTATTAGATATTGCACGACCATCAGATGCATTGCATGTATTAATGTTTGTTTTGGCTATGGATGCAGAAAAATGTTCTAGAAATAATTAAATAAAGACCTTCCAGTTGTTCGTTGAAAAATGAACAGCGGAAGGTCTTTTTTATTAACACAATTCTTTTTTTTCTGTCAGTGTATGGCGATAAACATGGAAGAAATATATATTTTCCGCAATTGCAGTGATTCCCCAAGAGAATACATATAGGATGTATAGCGACTGGATGGTATGGAAATAGGCGAATATCGTATATATCCAGATGATACGAAATACGCATGATCCCATAACAACAACAAAAGTAGGAACAGCTGTCTTTCCAAGACCTCTTGAGGCAGCAATGGAAGCATCCATAAAAGCCGAGGCACTATAAGAAAGCGCCATAATGGAAAGTCTTGTAATACCAGCTTCCACAACAGCCTTATCACTTGTAAACAGATAAAGAAACGGATATCTTGCAAGATAAATGCCTACACCAAGTACTAAGCTTGTAATAAAAGAGTAAAACAAACATATCAAATAGGTTTGCAGAATACGTTTCTTTTTCCGTGCACCAAAATTTTGGGCAATAAAACTGGAACAGGCTGTATAAAAAGCAGCCATCATATCATATACAAGAGGATCTGCATTTGCAGCGGCAGAGTTTCCTTCTACAAGAACATGGTCAAAGGAATTGACACTGCTTTGCACAAACAAATTGGCGAAGGCAAATAGTGAGTACTGGAAAGCAGAAGGAATTCCAATTTGTAAAATACCGACTGCTTTTCTTTTGTCAAAGCGAATTTCTGATAAACGCAGACAATATTTTTCCTTTCCTGTCAACAGCGCCCGCAAGATTAAAAATGCAGAGATGAACTGTGAAATCATACTTGCAAGTGCAACACCAGCAACACCAAGGTGACATACAATAACAAAGAATAAATTTAAAATGACATTTACAACACCTGCGAAAGCAAGATAATATAGCGGTCGTTTCGTATCTCCGGCAGCGCTAAGCACCGCATTTCCAAAGTTATATAATCCAAGTGCAGGCATACCAAGCAGATAGATTCGAAGGTACAATACAGCTCCATCAATAAGTTCATCCTTTGTATTCATTAAAGCAAGAATATTGTGAGAAAAAAGAATGCCAAATACAGTTATTAAAATACCACCTGCCAGACAGATAATTACCGCAGTATGTACAGTGCGCTTTAACCCTTCATCATCCTTTGATCCAATGTGAAGTGCAGTTAGTGCGTTTACACCGCTGGCAAGACCAAGCAAAATTCCAGTAAATAACGTGACAAGAATGCTGGTAGAACCAACAGCACCGAGTGCAATCGCTCCTGCAAATTTTCCTACTACTGCCACGTCTGACATATTAAACAAAACCTGCAGGATGTTTGTAAACATCAGCGGAACGCTGTACACAAAAATTTTTTTCCAAAGGGATCCGCTGCATAGATCCATTTCATGTGATTTGCTGCTCATAAAAAATAGTTACTCCTTTTAGTAGATGCTCTCACTATCATAACGCTAAAATAAAAAAAAGCAAGCGAAAAAACAACAATATAATAATCGAAGCAAAATATCTCTTGTGCAACGCCTGTATTTATGTTATGATATTTTAGATAAAAACGAAAAAAGTTGAAATGGAGGAGAAGCAATGCGTATTTTGGTTGAAAATGGACGGCTTTTGGACCCTTCCAGGGAACTTGACGTTCAGGAAAGCCTGTGGATCGAGGATGGCATCATCTGCGAGAAACAGGCTTTTTCTGCGAATCAGGCTGATCGCGTGATTGATGCAGCCGGTGGTTGGGTTGTGCCAGGTTTGATCGATCTTCATGTTCACTTCCGTGATCCGGGACTTGAATATAAGGAAACTATTGAAACAGGATGCTTGGCAGCAGCACATGGCGGTTATACAACTGTATGCCCTATGCCAAACACAAAGCCTTCAACTGATTGCCCTGAGGTGGTAAAGGAAGTTCTTGACAAGGCATCAGCAGCATGTGGTGTTCATGTTCTTCCAGTTGGTGCTGTTACGGTAGGTCAAAAGGGTGAACAGCCAACTGATGTTGCAGCATTAAAGGCAGCTGGAATTGTTGCAATCAGCGAGGATGGAAAATCCGTTATGAATTCTGAGGTTTATCGTGAAGCAATGCTGCAGGCAGCTGAATGTGATATTCCAGTATTTGCTCATTGTGAGGATATTAATCTTGTTCACGGTGGCTGCATGAATGCAGGAAAGCGTGCAAAAGAACTGGGTCTTCCAGGTATCTCAAATGCAGTAGAGGATATTATTACAGCAAGAGATATTCTGCTTGCAAATGAAACAGGTGCACAGCTTCATTTGTGTCACTGCTCGACAAAAGAAAGCGTTAATCTGGTAAAGTGGGGCAAGGAGATGGGTGTTAAGCTGACGGCAGAAGTCTGCCCGCATCACTTTGCACTTTCAGATGAGGATATTCCATCAGCAGAAGATACGAACTATAAAATGAATCCGCCGCTTCGTTCTAAGGAAGATGTAGAGGCTATTAAGCAGGCATTAAAGGATGGCGTTATGGAGGTTATCTCAACAGATCATGCACCTCATCATGCTGACGAGAAGGCAAAGCCATTTACACAGGCACCATTTGGTATTGTTGGATTAGAGACAGCAGTTGCACTTACAATAACAAACCTTGTCCGTACAGGTTGGCTGACACCAATGCAGATGATCGCTTATATGAGTACAAATCCAGCAAAGGTTCTTGGAATTGATAAGGGAACATTAAAGCCTGGAAGCTGTGCAGACGTCACAGTCATTATGCCAGATGAATCTTATGTCATTGATGCAGCTTCTTTTGCTTCAAAGGGAAAAAATACCCCGTTTGATGGTCAGAAGGTGTGGGGACGTGTTGCATTAACTATTGCCGATGGAAAAATCATTTATGAAAATGAGCAATAAAAATTGAAAATCAAATACAGGAAGGAGATAAAAAATGATTAACAAACTTGTTAGCAAAATCAAAAAAATGGGAGCACCAGTTGTAGTAGGCCTTGATCCAATGTTAAATTATGTGCCGGAATTTGTTCAGAAGAAGGCATTCGAGGAGTACGGAGAGACCTTAGAGGGAGCAGCAGAAGCAATCTGGCAGTTTAATAAGGCAATTGTAGACCAGATCTATGATATCGTGCCTGCTGTAAAGCCGCAGATTGCTATGTATGAGCAGTTTGGTGTTCCGGGCGTTGCTGCATATAAGAAGACTGTTGATTACTGTAAGTCAAAGGATCTTGTTGTAATTGGTGATGTAAAGAGAGGCGATATCGGTTCTACCTCTGCTGCATATGCAGTTGGTCATCTGGGAAAAGTAACTGTTGGAAGCAAAAAAATTACTGCATTTGATGAAGATTTCGCAACCGTAAATCCTTATCTTGGAACTGATGGCATCAAGCCGTTTGTTGATGTATGCAAGGAAGAAAAGAAGGGTATTTTTGTTCTTGTTAAGACTTCTAATCCTTCAAGTGGTGAGTTCCAGGATCGTCTGATCGATGGAAGACCGCTGTATGAGCTTGTTGGCGAGAAGGTTGCTGAATGGGGTGCTGATGCAATGGGCGATGAATACAGCTACGTTGGCTGCGTTGTTGGTGCAACATATCCAAAGATGGGTGAAATCTTACGTAAGGTAATGCCGAAGAGCTACATCCTTGTTCCAGGTTACGGTGCTCAGGGTGGTACTGCTGCAAGTCTTCGTCCATACTTTAATGAGGATGGTCTTGGTGCAATTGTAAACTCCTCAAGAGGAATTATTGCAGCTTATAAGCAGGAAGCATACAGCAAGTTTGGACCAGAGCATTTTGCAGAAGCATCAAGAGCAGCAGCAGAAGCAATGATCGCAGACATTGCATCCATCTTCTAAAATTGATTAGAAAGGGTTTTGATAACGTATGAAAAAGAAGGAACGTGCGGTTGTTCTCTCACAGGAATGTATCGCTACCGATATTTACAGCATGTGGATTGAGACACCGGACATCGCAGCAGAAGCGATTCCAGGTCAGTTTATAACATTATACACAAAGGATGCAGACAAGCTTCTTCCAAGACCAATCAGTCTGTGTGAAATTGATAAGGAAAATGGACGTTTGCGCATCGTATATCGAATTGCCGGAGCAGGAACAAAGGAGTTTTCTGCCTATAAGGCAGGCGATGCTGTCGAGATTATGGGACCGCTTGGAAATGGCTTTTCGGAAACTGGAAAAAAGCCAATGGTAATCGGAGGTGGAATCGGTATTCCGCCAATGCTTGGTCTGGCAAAAAGCCTTAAGGAATCTGGAAGTGATGTGACTGCCGTTTTAGGCTATCGAAGCGAACTTTTTTTACAGGATGAGTTCGCATCCAGCAGCAGCGTTTACAATGCAACAGAGGATGGAAATAGCGGAACAAAGGGTACTGTAATTGACGCAATAAAGGAAAATAACCTTGATGCAGATATAATCTTTGCCTGTGGTCCAAAGCCAATGCTTCGTGCAATTAAAGAGCTTGCTGCACAAAAAAAGATTCCATGTTATATTTCTCTTGAGGAGCGTATGGCATGTGGAATCGGAGCTTGTCTTGCATGTGTATGTCAGACAAAAAATGTGGATGGTCATTCAAATGTGCATAACGCCAGAGTCTGCAAGGACGGTCCTGTATTTAAAGCAGAGGAGGTAGAGCTGTGAGTATGAATATGACTGCAGAAAAAAATGCACCTGCTTTTGATACAAGTGTTACAATCGCAGGCGTAACCTTAAAAAATCCAGTTATGACTGCATCAGGCACATTTGGTTCTGGTGCGGAATATAGTGAGTTTGTTGACTTAAACAAATTAGGAGCTGTTGTGACAAAGGGTGTAGCCAATGTACCGTGGCCAGGCAATCCAACACCAAGAATTGCAGAGACACATAGCGGTATGCTCAATGCGATTGGTCTTCAAAATCCTGGTATAGATCTGTTTTGCAAGCGCGATATTCCGTATTTAAAGCAGTTTGATACAAAGATCATCGTAAATGTGTGCGGAAGAAGTACAGAAGATTATTTAGAGGTAGTGGAGCGCCTTGGAAATGAGCCTGTTGATATGCTTGAGATTAATATTTCCTGCCCGAATGTTAAAGAGGGCGGAATTGCTTTTGGACAGGATCCAAAAGCAGTCGAGGCAATCACAAAGGCTGTAAAAGCAAAGGCAAAGCAGCCTGTAATTATGAAGTTAAGCCCTAATGTAACAGATATTACTGTTATGGCAAAGGCAGCAGAGGCCGGCGGTGCTGATGCAATTTCTCTTATTAACACTCTGACAGGAATGAAGATCGATATTAACCGTCAGTGCTTTGCACTTGCAAATAAGACAGGCGGTCTTTCAGGTCCGGCAATAAAACCTATTGCTGTGCGTATGGTTTACCAGGCAGCAAATGCAGTTTCGATTCCTGTAATCGGAATGGGAGGTATTGCTTGTGCAGAGGATGCACTGGAATTTATTCTGGCAGGTGCAAGCGCAGTAAGTATTGGAACAGCAAACTTCTTTAATCCATATGCAGCAGAAGAGACTGTGCAGGGAATTGAAGCATATATGCGCGAGAAAAAGGTTGCCCGTCTGACCGATCTGATCGGAATTGTAAAGTAAAAGATGGAAAGTCTTGAATATTAAGGTATTCTATGATATAATCATTTGCCGTAAAACGCAAACAAAAAAGGAGATTTCTGGTATGGAACAGTACAAGAAGGAATTTATTGAATTTATGATTGACTGCCAGGTTTTAAAGTTTGGCGACTTTGTAACTAAGAGTGGCAGAAAGACACCATTTTTTGTAAACACAGGTTATTACCGCACAGGTTCTCAGTTAAAGAAGCTCGGTGAGTATTATGCAAAGGCAATTCATGAGAGCTTTGGCAGTGATTTTGATGTGCTGTTTGGACCTGCTTATAAGGGAATTCCACTGTCTGTAACAACTGCTATCGCTCTTAGTGATGAGTTCGATACCGATGTGCGCTACTGCTCTAATCGTAAAGAAGTAAAGGATCACGGCGATGTCGGCATTTTGCTTGGCGGTCCGATCAACGATGGAGACCGTGTTATGATGATCGAGGATGTAACTACATCTGGCAAGTCCATTAATGAGACAATGCCGATCATTCAGGCACAGGGCAACGTGACCGTAACTGGTCTTTGCGTTTCTGTTGACCGTATGGAGAGAGGAACAGGCGAGAAGAGCGCTATTGCAGAGCTTGAGGAGAAGTTTGGCATCCGTATCCGTGCGATTGTTACAATGCAGGAAGTAATTGAACATCTTTACAACAAGCCATACAAGGGCAAGATCATTATTGATGATACCATTAAGGCAGCAATTGATGAGTATTATAAGCAGTATGGTGCAAAATAAAAATCAAGCAAAAATTGAAGAAAGGTTTGGGTGATGATATGGAACAAAAGCTGTATAAAACGGTTAATTCCGCAGGAATCTCCAGTATTGTTACTGGTATCATTGCAGTAGTAGCAGGACTTGCCTGTGTGGCTGGCGGTATCCTGGCATTGATTCAGGGTGGCCGTCTCTTAGGGGCACGAAAGAATATCCTGTTCTGATAAGCCAAAGGGGTTTTTATGGAAGCACAGAAAGTTGAGCGCAGCAATGCCGCACGATACGGTGTGCGCAGAGTTTCCTGGCAGGGAATTGCTTCAAGTATACTTTTAATCATCCAGATCATTCTTCTTTTTTCTGCCGTTTATCTGTCATATCTGGCAGAAGGAAAGGGTGGACTTATTGTCGGTATACTAGGAGTAGCAGCCTTTGTTCTGGCGATTGTCAGTGTCGGACTTTCCATCTGGGGACTCTTAAAAAAAGAGCAAAATCATGCAGGCTGCATGGTCGGAGGAATCGGCAGCCTCTTGATTGCGGCAGGAATTATAATAATCTGTACGATATTGTAAATACATATTCGTTCAAATGATTTTAATTGAATTGAAAGGAAACTGTCTATGACATCAAATAGAAAGGAAAGGTTAGCACTCGTTACAAAAAGGCTGGAAGATGAACTTGTGCAGCAGAATGATTTTTTCCATTCCTGCTGTGAGCTGGCACTTGGCTGTAAAATCAGCGAAGAATCACACGCATACTTAAGCTATCGTGTATGCCGCGAAACACTAGGACATAAAAACGGTGTTTATCTGTGTCTTCTTTATGCACAGCTATACGCTGCAAACTGCCTGCTGACAACATACGGCAGCCAGATTGATGAGCAGCTGCGTGACGAGTTTACCTGCGTTAACAGGGAGCTTCTTTCACAGATTCTTTTGATGACAGCGCAGCATGACGGACCTGAGCAGATACGTGATGCACTGTATTGGTTTTACAGTGATTACTGTGAACTATTTGTACAGCTGCATGCGGTACTGCTTTCTAATAATGTTTCGCTTACATTTGGCGGTCCCTTTTTAATTAGTACATTACAGGACAACAATCTAAAACAATGGCAGCAGCATATGTGGGACTGTGGACTTTATCTGGGAAAACGCTTTGAGGAGCGCTTTTTTCAGTCAGTAAAAAAAGTCTTTTCTCAGCCTGAAAACACAAATTGTTTTGACTGCTATATAAACCTGTTTCCAAAGCAGGTATCTATTGATACACCTGTAAATGAAGGCTTTCTGCTGACTTTGTGGCAAAAAAAACAGTGGGAGCAAATGACTACACAGCTTCGCCTTATGGCTAAGTGATAGATTAAGCAACACCAAAATAGCATTACCATCATAATAACAACTAGGAGGAATCAAAATGGAACCATTGGTAGGTATTATCATTGGCAGTGACTCTGACCTTGGTGTCATGAGTAAGACAGCAGAGATTTTAGACAAACTGGAGATCCCGTATGAGTTTAGCATCATCTCTGCACACCGGACTCCGGACAGAATGTATGAATATGCAAGACAGGCAAGAAAAAGAGGTTTAAAAGCAATCATTGCAGGAGCCGGCGGAGCAGCTCATGTTCCAGGCATGGTTGCCGCTATGACAACCGTTCCTGTAATTGGCGTTCCGATTCAGGCAAAAGCACTTGACGGCATGGATGCACTCTTCTCTATCTGCCAGATGCCTCCGGGAATCCCGGTTGCCACTGTTGCCATTAACGGTGCTTTAAATGCAGGTATTCTTGCAGCAAAAATCATTGCTACAAATGATGAAGCACTGGCAGACCGCCTTGAGGCTTACGCTACAAATATGAAGGAAACCGTTGAGAAAAAGGCTGCAAAGCTGGAAAGCATCGGTTACAGCGAGTATTTAAAGCAGATGCAGTCAAAATAATTATTAAAAATGACTCGCACAAATTAAAAATCACAAAACACGTATACCACATCACTACTACATAAGTGCTGCAAAAAGCAGCAGAAGGAGATCAACATGGATTACAAGCACGCTGGAGTTGACATTGAGGCAGGTTACAAGTCAGTTGAACTGATGAAGGAGCACGTTAAGAAAACACTTAGACCAGAGGTATTAACCGGACTTGGCGGATTTTCAGGAGCATTTTCTATGGAGCGTTTCAAGCAGATGGAAAAGCCAACTCTTGTTTCTGGAACAGATGGTGTTGGAACTAAGTTAAAGCTTGCTTTCTTAATGGACAAACATGACACGATCGGTATTGACTGCGTGGCAATGTGTGTAAATGATATTGCATGTGCTGGCGGTGAGCCGCTGTTTTTCCTTGACTATATCGCATGTGGAAAGAATTATCCGGAAAAAATTGCAGATATCGTAAAGGGTGTAGCTGAGGGCTGTTTACAGTCTGATGCAGCATTGATCGGCGGTGAGACTGCTGAGCATCCAGGTCTGATGCCAGAGGAAGAGTATGATCTGGCTGGCTTTGCAGTTGGTATTGTTGATGAAAAGGATATGATCACTGGACAGGATCTTAAGGCAGGCGATGTTTTAATTGGCGTTGCTTCCAGTGGTGTTCATTCAAATGGATTCTCTCTTGTTCGTAAGATTTTTGAGATGACAAAGGAAAGTCTTGATACCTACTATGATGAATTAGGAAAGACTCTTGGTGAGGCACTGCTCACACCTACCCGCATCTATGTAAAGGCAATGAAGAGTATGAAGGATGCTGGCGTAAAGGTAAAGGCATGCAGCCATATTACTGGAGGCGGTTTCTACGAGAATATCCCGCGTATGCTCAAGGATGACACCGTTGCTGTAATCGAGAAGAACAGCTACCCGATTCCGCCAATCTTCACTTTAATGGCAAAGAAGGGAAACGTTGATGAGCAGATGATGTACAACACCTACAACATGGGTCTGGGACTTGTTATCGCAGTGGATCCGGCACAGGCAGATGCAGCCATCGCAGCTATCGAGGCAGCTGGTGAGAAGGCATACCGTGTTGGAAGCATTGAAGCTGGAGAGAAGGGTGTTATCTTAAAATGAGTAAGTTAAAGATCGCAGTGTTAGTCAGCGGTGGAGGCACCAATCTGCAGGCTATAATTGACAAGATCGCGTCTGGCGAAATCACAAACACCGAGATCGCACTCGTTTTTTCAAACAACCGTAAGGCATATGCATTGGAGCGTGCAAAAATGGCAGGGATTCCTGCCAAAGCGCTGTCTCCAAAACAGTTTGAAAACAGAGAGGCATTTAACGATGCCGTGCTTGAGGTGATTGAAGAAAGCAAAGTTGATTTGATCGTACTTGCAGGCTGTCTTATGTATATCCCGCCAAAGCTGATTGAAAAATATCACAACCGGATTATCAATATTCATCCATCCTTAATCCCGTCCTTTTGCGGAAAGGGTTATTATGGCCTGACAGTACACGAAAAGGCACTAAAGCGCGGTGTGAAAGTGACAGGTGCTACAGTTCATTTTGTGGATGAGGTACTTGATAATGGACCAATCATTTTGCAAAAGGCAGTAATGATTGAAGAAGGCGATACACCAGAAGTTTTGCAGCGCCGTGTTATGGAACAGGCAGAGTGGGTTATTTTGCCAAAGGCAATTGATTTGATTGCAAATGGAAAAATATCGGTTGAAAATGGAATTGCCCATATCAAAGAGTAAATAAAAAGTGAAGGAAGGTTGCAGGCAATATGAAGGTACTGATTATAGGAAGTGGCGGAAGAGAGCATGCCATTGCATGGAAGCTAAGTAAAAGCCCAAAGGTAACGAAGTTATATTGTGCACCAGGAAATGCCGGAATTGGACAGATCGCTGAGTGTGTTCCGATTTCTGCCATGGAATTTGACAAGCTGGCTGATTTTGCACAGGAAAACGGCATTGATCTTACAGTTGTAGGTATGGATGATCCGCTTGTAGGCGGCATTGTTGATGTATTTGAGGCGAGAGGCCTGCGTGTATTTGGACCTCGCAAGAATGCAGCAATTTTGGAGGGTTCCAAGGCTTTTTCCAAGGATCTCATGAAAAAGTATGGTATTCCAACTGCCGCATATGAGAATTTCCATTCTCCAGAGGATGCAATCGAATATTTAAAAACTGCGAAAATGCCAATCGTATTAAAGGCTGATGGACTTGCACTTGGAAAGGGCGTTTTAATCTGCAATACAAGAGAAGAAGCCATGGAAGGTGTAAAGACACTGATGCTTGACAAGCAGTTTGGTGCTGCCGGTGATACTATTGTTGTTGAAGAATTTATGACAGGAAGAGAAGTTTCTGTTCTTACCTTTGTAGATGGAAATACCTATCGGGTAATGACAAGCGCACAGGATCACAAGCGCGCAAAAGACGGCGATCAGGGCTTAAACACAGGTGGTATGGGAACCTTCTCACCAAGTCCATTTTATACAAAAGAAGTTGATGCATACTGCAGAGAGCATATCTATCAGCCAACGGTTGATGCAATGCGTTCTGAAGGACGTACCTTCCAGGGTATCATTTTCTTTGGACTTATGTTGACCAAAGAAGGACCAAAGGTGCTTGAGTATAATGCGCGTTTCGGAGATCCAGAGACACAAGTTGTTCTTCCACGTATGAAGAATGATATTGTGGATCTGTTCGAAGCCTGCATTGATCAGACACTTGACAAAATTGATCTTCAGTTTGAGGATAATGCAGCTGTATGTGTTGTTTTGGCATCTGACGGCTATCCAGTTCACTACGAAAAGGGTCTTCCAATTTCCGGTCTTGAAGCTTTTGATGGCAAAGATGATTACTTTGTATTCCATGCTGGAACAAAGAAGCAGGGCGATACATTTGTGACAAACGGAGGACGAGTTCTTGGTGTGACAGCAACAGGAAAAGATCTAAAGGAAGCGCGTTCAAAAGCTTATCAGGCAACCGAGTGGATCTCATTTGACAATAAGTATATGAGACATGATATCGGAAAGGCCATTGATGAGGCATAATACAAAAAAGAACTCCTCTTTGAGGGGTTCTTTTTAATTCTGGTTTCTTGCAATTATCTTAACAATTCAAGCAAATCTATTGACAGAACACATTTTGTGCTTTAGTATAGACAAGTACGGTAAATGTTGATAAAACAAAGCAACAAAAAAAAAGAACAGATAATTTGGAGGATGAAAACATGAGACGTTTTGCAGGGCTGTTTATGGCAGCATGCATGACCGTAGCTGTTCCTGCAGCAACGGTTTTCGCAGACGAAGTCGCAACCGAGTCAGTTGAAGCATCAGCTGAGACTGATGGTGAGACAAACGCAGAAGAACAGGATTCAAACGCTGAGAGTCAGGAAGAATCTCAGGAAATAACAGATAATACGACACAGGAATTAAATATTGCACAGTCACTTGACGGAGTAACACTTCCGGCAGACTCTGAGCAAATTACGTATACTTATCATGGAAATGTATGCAACGCTGCTAAGACAGCAACAGGACTTTATCTGCTGCCAGTTGTACAGGATGATTCAAGCGTTGTATGGTATGTATACAATGAGGAGACGGATAAGGCTATCCCATATGTAGCATTTACATCTGTAACAACTTCTTATGCAATTGTTCTTCCTAATGATGATGTAACTGTTCCAAGCGGATATGAGCGTGTAGATATTAATGTCAGCGGCCGCGTTGTTCCAGCATGGTTTAAATCAGCAGCTGGTGACGAAAATATGTATCTGATTTATGCACAGGATTCTGATGGAAATCAGGGCTTTTATCGTTTTGATGGATCAAATGGTTCCTGCCTTCGCTATGTAGCTGATCCTGATACTGATCTGCAGGCATCAGCAGACAGCTTAAGTGCAGAGCTTTCAAGCTTACAGGAAGACTATAATTCCATGTCTTCCCAGAATAGTGATGAGATTGAGAAATTAAATAATTCTGCAAATCTGCAGCAGCAAAATTATAACAATCTGAAGGAAAAGGTAGAGAAGTATGGTATGATCGGTGTTGCAGCATTGGGAGCTGTGACATTACTAATGCTGATTTTCTTTATCCGTATGATCTCAAAGTCTTCTAAGCTTAAGAAAGCAAATAAGAAGGTTACTGAGCTTGAGAACGCAGCTAAGACACGTGCACAGCAGGCAAGACCAAGATCAAGCCAGCCATCTACAAGAAGAGTACGCAGCGAGAATATGGGTGATACAAGAATGACAGAAGGCCGTGAGGAAGGTACTTCCAGTGTACGTCGTGTGCCAAGAAATTCTGACAGAGGTTTCGAGCAGAGTACAACTACATCTAAGGTTACACGTGTATCAAGAGAAGAAAGTTCTGAGCGTACACAGGGGGCAAGACCTGTAAGACAGCAGCCTTCAAGACAAGCAGGACAGACTGCTAGCCAGGCAAGACCGGCTAGAAGACCAGAGACAGCTGCTCCAAGAGCACAGCGTCCGGCTAGACCGACAAATGCACAGCAAAGACCGCAGCGTCCGACTAGACCAGCTGATTCCCGTCCATCTGGCGAGACTAAGATTTTTGATAAGGCTCCTGCAGAGTTAAATGATCTTGATGATGTAACACAGAGCACATCTTCAACACAGTCAAACGTTGCAGCAGCTGATATTGATAAGATCAGCGAGCAGTTAAATAGTCTTCATGCAGCAGAAAGCTCACCGATTGAAGATGATTTCATCGAAGTAGAGAGCACAACTCCAGAAGATATTTATTCAGATGATGACGATGATGATTTTTCTTTAACAGATTTTAAGGATATCTGATTCTAATAAATTTTGATACTAATTTGATATTAAGAAGGAATTAAGCAAACCAATTGGTGGGCGAAATTCCTTCTTTTTTTTGTAACTATTTAAAGCAGTACAAAATTTACTGAAAGTAATCTTCTTTCTTAAACTTTTTGGATTCTTTTATACTTGCATTCTATGAAGATTTGTGTAATAATAAATTCGTTGCAGGCAAAAAATGCCGCTAGGAATAAAATAATCGAATATGCAGTTGAAACGAAGGAGAGGACAATGAGAGCATTAATCAGTGTATCAGACAAAACAGGCGTAGTAGAACTTGCCAAAGAGCTAGAGGCGCTTGGGATCGAACTTATTTCAACAGGAGGAACCTATAAGAAGTTAGCAGAGGCTGGCGTAAAGGCGATGGAGATCTCCGAACTTACAGGCTTCCCGGAATGCCTTGATGGCAGAGTAAAGACATTGCACCCAGTTGTACATGCTGGATTATTGGCAATGCGTTCAAACCCAGAGCATATGAAGCAGCTTAAGGAGTTAGGTATTGAGCCAATTGATCTGGTAATTGTAAATCTGTATCCATTCAAGGCTACTATTTTAAAGGATGGCGTAACAAGAGCAGAGGCTGTTGAAAACATCGATATCGGCGGACCAACCATGCTGCGTGCTGCTGCTAAGAACTATCAGGATGTTGCTGTTGTGACAGATCCATCTGATTATGAGAAGATTCTTGCAGAGCTTAAGGCAGACGGACAGGTAAGTCTTGATACAAAGTTTTATCTGATGCAGAAGGTATTTATGCATACCTCCAGTTATGACACAATGATTGCAGATTATTTAAAGAAGGAGCGCGGTGATCACAGTCTGCCAGAGACGCTGACTATGACCTTTGAAAAGGTTGAGGATATGCGTTATGGTGAAAACCCGCATCAGAAGGCTGCTTTCTACCGCGAAATTGGCAAGAAGAAGGGTTCTTTGGTTGATGCAAAGCAGTTAAATGGAAAGTCTCTTTCCTTTAATAACATCAATGATACAAATGGTGCATTAGAGCTTCTTAAGGAGTTTACAGAGCCAACTGTTGTTGCATGCAAGCATGGAAATCCATGTGGTGTTGGAAGTGCTGATACTATTGAGGAAGCATGGAAGAAGGCATTTGCAGCTGATAAGGTATCTATTTATGGTGGTATTGTTGTTTCAAATCGCGAAATCAATGAGACCATTGCAAAGGATATGAAGTCAATGTTCCTTGAGGTAATTGTTGCACCGTCTTATACAGAGGGCGCACTGAAGATGTTAAGCTTCAAGAAGGATGGTTCTATGAGAAATGTCCGTGTTCTTGAGCTTGCAGATATCAGTGAAAAGCAGCCAGCAGAGGCACTTGATTTAAAGAAGGTAAATGGCGGACTGATTGTTCAGAACATCGACAGCAAGCTTCTTGACGGAGATGTTAAGGTAGTAACAGAAAAGGCACCGACTGAGAAGGAGATGGAAGATCTGCTCTTTGCATGGAAGGTTGTTAAGTTTGTTAAGTCAAATGGTATTGCAGTTGCAAAGGATCTTCAGACTGTCGGTATCGGACCTGGTCAGGTAAATCGTGTATGGGCGATTGAGCAGTGCTTCGAGCATGCAAATGAGCTGATCGGACCAGATGCAACAAAGGGTGCTGTATTGGCATCTGATGCATATTTCCCATTTGCTGATAATGTAGAGGCTGCTCATAAGGCAGGCATTACTGCAATTATTCAGCCAGGCGGATCTATTCGTGATAAGGACTGCATCGACAAGTGCAATGAATATGGAATTGCAATGGTGTTTACAGGAATGAGACACTTTAAGCACTAAAAATGAAATAATAAAAGTACCAAAGGAGGTGCTGCGAAACAGCAGCATCTCCTTTCTGTAAAGGAACAAGTAACGTATGGAAAATTTGAGTTTAAAAGAGTTTGCAGCGGCGCTTTCTGGAAAAGAACCAGTACCGGGCGGCGGCGGTGCAAGCGCCTGCACAGGTTCTTATGGATGTGCCTTAGGAATGATGGCTTGCGCACTGACCCATGGAAAGAAAAAGTATGCCTGCTATGAACAGGATATCAAAAGGATTGAGGGTGAGTTAGCAGTATGCAGGGACACACTTCTTAGCTGTATAAATGAGGATGCTCAAGGCTTTCTTCCGCTTTCAAAAGCGTATGGACTGCCAAAGGATACACCAGAGCAAAAAGCAAAAAAAGATGAGATTTTGGAGAAAGCACTGCATCAAGCCAGTCTTACTCCTATGAAAATTTTAAAAAATTCTGCTTATGCCATGACACTTTTGGATGAGCTTTCAGGAAAATGTTCGAAGCTGATTTTAAGTGATGTTGTAACAGGAGCAGCTCTTCTTGCAGCCTCTGCCAATGGAGGCTTTATAAATGTCGGTGCAAACACGGGGATGATGAAAAACACTGAAATAGCGCAAAAGCTTAATGAAGAAGCTAAAATGCTTCTTTCCCAAACAATGAAGCTTCATGATAGCATCAGTCAGCTTATGGCATAAGAATAAATTAAAAAAGGAAGTGTGTCTATGCAAATCTTAAAAGGTGCGCCGGTCGCAGCAGCGATCCGCGATGAGATAAAAAAAGAACTAGAAGGGTGTGAGACAAAGCCTTGTCTTGCCATTGTTCGTGTAGGTGAAAAACAAGAGGATCTTTCCTATGAGAGAAGTGCCCTCAAGCGAATGAGTGGTGTTGGAATAGAGACAAAACTGTTTGTATTTCCGGCAGACATTTCAATGGATGATTTTTCAGCAGAATTTGCTGCCATAAATGATGATCCAACGATCGATGGCATTTTACTGTTTCGTCCGCTTCCGGCACAGCTTAATGAGTCACAGATTGTTGAATCAATTGCTCCAGAAAAGGATGTAGATGGTATATCTAGTGCAGCGCTTGGAAAGCTGTTTTCAGGAGATAAACATGCATTTGCTCCGTGTACTGCGCAGGCTGTCATGGAAATTATCCATTTTTATGGCATTGAGCCGCAGGGAAAACGAGCAGTTGTACTTGGACGAAGTCTTGTAGTAGGAAAACCGCTATCTATGCTCTTATTAAACGAAAATGCGACAGTAACAATTTGTCATTCCCGTACAGCTTCACTGCCAGAGGTATGCCGTGAAGCCGACATTCTCGTAACGGCGATTGGCAAAGCAAAATGGGTAGATGAGCGTTTTGTTTCAGAAAAAACAATTGTTATTGATGTAGGAATTAATGTAGATGAAAATGGAATGCTTTGCGGCGACGTAAACTTTGGACAGATTGAAGATAAAGTTTTTATGGCAACACCAGTTCCGGGCGGTGTAGGTGCCGTAACGACAGCAGTTTTAGCAAAGCATGTATTGGAGGCGGCAAAAGGACGCCGTGCTTTAAACAGCAAAGGAGGAAAAAATGGGCTTTCTGCCGATTAATCGCCGTGAAATGCAGCGGCTTGGCTGGGAACAGCCAGATTTTGTCTATGTGACAGGTGATGCCTATGTAGATCATCCATCCTTTGGACATGCCATAATAAGTCGTATTCTGGAATCTCACGGCTATAAAGTTGCTATATTACCGCAGCCTGACTGGCGTGACGATAATGCAATTCATGAGTTTGGCAAACCGCGCCTTGGTTTTTTAGTATCCTCTGGAAATATGGATTCTATGGTAAATCACTATTCTGTTTCCAAAAAAAGACGTCAGATGGATGCATACACTCCAGGTGGGGTGATTGGAAAGCGCCCAGATTATGCAGATGTTGTTTATGGAAATTATATACGCCGTAATTTTCCAGACAGTCCAATTATTTTAGGCGGAATCGAAGCATCTCTTCGCCGCCTGGCACATTACGACTATTGGTCAGATAAGTTAAAGCGTTCTATTTTGATAGAAGCACAGGCGGATATCATCTCGTATGGAATGGGAGAGCATTCCATTGTCGAGATTGCAGATGCATTAAACAGCGGTCTGCCTGTAAGTGAACTTACCTTTATACGCGGAACTGTATGTAAGGTGCGTTCACTTGACCGTGTGCCGGATGCCTTAGTGCTTCCGACATATGATGAGCTGACAAAAGATAAGAAACAATATGCAGCCAGCTTTTATAAGCAGTACTGCAATACTGATCCATTTACGGCAAAACAGCTTGCTGAGCCATACGGATCACATCTTTATGTCATTCAAAATCCACCTGCCTATCCGCTTACAACACAGGAGATGGATGACGTGTATGAGCTTCCTTATATGAGAACGTATCATCCGTCTTACGAGGCGCTAGGCGGTGTGCCGGCCATCTCAGAAATTAAATTTTCACTTTGCAGCAATCGCGGCTGCTTTGGCGGCTGCAGCTTCTGCGCTCTTACATTTCATCAGGGACGAATCATTCAGACAAGAAGTCATGAATCATTGATTCGCGAAGCAAAACTGATGACACAGGAAAAAGATTTTAAAGGATATATCCACGATGTAGGAGGTCCAACGGCAAACTTCCGTCATCCAGCCTGTCAAAAACAGCTGACTAAAGGTGTCTGCACGGGAAAGCAGTGTTTATTCCCGTCACCATGTAAAAACCTTACAGTTGACCACCAGGATTATATCCAGCTTCTTCGAAAACTGCGCGCTCTTCCAAAGGTAAAGAAAGTTTTTATCCGCTCAGGTATTCGTTTTGATTATGTGTTGGCAGATAAAAGCGATGCTTTCCTTAAGGAGCTTTGCCAGTATCATGTCAGTGGACAGCTTAAGGTTGCCCCGGAGCATGTTTCTGACCGCGTTTTAAAATATATGGGTAAACCAGAAAATGCCGTCTACAAGCGTTTTACACAGCGCTACAAAGCAATGAATGAAAAGCTTGGACTCAAGCAATATCTGGTTCCTTATTTAATGTCATCTCATCCAGGCTCCCAGCTTACGGATGCGGTGGAGATGGCAGAGCATCTGCGTGATTTAGGCTACATGCCGGAACAGGTTCAGGATTTTTATCCGACACCGTCCACGATTTCAACCTGCATGTATTACACAGGCATTGATCCGCGTACAGGAGAGTCTGTTTATATTCCAAAGGATCCTCATGAAAAAGCCATGCAGCGTGCGCTTATCCAATACCGTGATCCAAAGCTTTATGATCTGGTAAAAGAGGCGCTTATAAAGTGTGGCCGTCAGGATTTGATTGGTTTTGGCAAGGAATGTCTGATTGCACCAAGAAATATCAAACAGGGCAGAAATACAAATACGCAGTATGCAAAGAAACACAATGACAGCAGCAATACAAGACAACATCGTAGTGACAGCAAAGGCAGATATTCTGCGGGCAAAAGGAGGAAGTAAACATGTTAGGATTTGAGGAAGTAGAAAAGTATGACCCTGAATTGGCACAGGCAATGTCGGATGAACTAACAAGACAGCGTACCCATATTGAGCTGATTGCCTCTGAAAATCTTGTAAGCAAGGCCGTTATGGCAGCAATGGGCAGCGTTCTGACAAACAAATATGCAGAGGGTTATCCGGGAAAACGCTATTATGGTGGATGCGAATATGTTGACGTAGTAGAGGAGTTAGCAAGAGAGCGCGCAAAGAAACTTTTTGGTTGTGAGTATGTCAATGTGCAGCCGCACTCTGGAGCACAGGCAAATATGGCAGTCTTTTTTGCCGTATTAAATCCTGGTGATACCTTTATGGGTATGAGCCTCGACATGGGTGGTCATCTTACACATGGAAGCCCGGTAAACATGTCAGGAAAGTACTTTCACGCTGTTCCTTATGGAATTAATGCAGATGGCTTTATTGATTATGACGAAGTTCGCCGTATTGCACTTGAGTGCAAGCCAAAGATGATCGTAGCTGGTGCCTCTGCCTACGCAAGAAAGATCGACTTTAAGCGCTTCCGTGAGATCGCAGATGAAGTAGGCGCAGTTTTAATGGTTGATATGGCACATATCGCAGGTCTTGTCGCAGCTGGACTTCATGAAAGTCCAATTCCTTACGCACATGTAACTACTACAACCACTCATAAGACACTTCGCGGACCGCGAGGCGGCATGATCATGTGCAGCAACGAGGTTAACAAAAAGTACAATTTTAATAAGGCAATTTTCCCAGGTATTCAGGGCGGACCGCTTATGCATGTTATCGCAGGAAAGGCTGTTTGCTTTAAGGAAGCACTTGATCCGTCATTCAAGCTTTATGCACAGGGAATTATTGATAATGCGCAGGCACTTGCTTCTGGCCTTATGAATCGTGGCTTTGAGCTTGTATCAGGCGGAACAGATAATCATCTAATGCTCGTAAATCTGATAAATAAGGGTGTAACTGGAAAGCAGGCTGAAAAGATGCTTGATGCTGCCAACATTACATGCAATAAGAACACCGTACCGAATGACCCACAGTCTGCATTTACGACAAGTGGTATCCGTCTTGGAACAGCCGCTGTTACTACCAGAGGCTTTAATACAGCTGATATGGATGTTGTCGCACAGGCAATCTCTCTTGTTATCGACGATATGGAGAAAAACAAAGAAGAAGCAATGGCACTTGTTAAGAGCCTGACTGACAAATATCCGTTATACGAATAATTGTAATTTTAGTAATGAGGTATCATGGAAACATTAAAAATTCGCTATTTGAGTGACAAAATTGAAAAACTCCGTTTCATCGACGGAAAATCTGATTGGATTGATCTAAGAAGCGCAGAGGAAGTAAATATGAAGGCCGGAGAGGCTCGTCTTATTTCTCTTGGTATTGCAGTGCAGCTTCCAAAGGGCTACGAGGCACATGTTGTTCCAAGAAGCAGTACATTTAAGAATTTCGGTCTCATCCAGACAAATCATATGGGTGTGATTGATGAAAGCTACTGCGGTGATCATGACGAATGGAAAGTACCTGTGATGGCGGTACGCGATACATGTATTCACGTAAATGACAGAATTTGCCAGTTTCGTATTATGGCACATCAGCCAGCACTTCAATTTGAAGAAGTGGAGCATTTAGAAGGCTGCGACCGCGGAGGCTTTGGAACGACTGGGAAGCAGTAAGCAGTAATTTATCGTAATGAACGATTGTAATATTCGTGACATATTAGTAATATTACAATGGCAAGGGCAGCGGAGTGCAAAATGGCATTCCGCTGTTTTTTCATCACAAAGCTATTTGAGATTGATGAGCTATTGGCGCGCATTATTGTGCAGCTAAGAAAACAGCCAGATTCTCATCGAATCTTTTCAATTATAAGAGTATATTATGGCTCAAACGTAATCAACTGCTCTGCATATGGAAGTGTTTCAATCCAGTCACAGAAGGTATGCCACTCAGCTAGCTTATGATTCTTTCTTGCGCGATAAATGTTGATTAATGTCTCATAATTAAATGTGCAGGTGCGCATCTGGTTATAGCTGCTTGGAAGAAGCTGGATCATGTCATACCAGTCATCCTTTGATTTTGTCTCCTTAAAGCGAAGACGGATGTTTTCAAGCTCGGCAACAACTGTTTCCATAAATTTTTTTGTACCGTCTGTCATATGATCGCAGGAGAAGTCATCAATTGAGAATGGTTTGCTGTGGATTTTATGCATAGTACTTGTTGAGTTAGCAACAGTGGCTACCTTATAAGTATCATATTCCTTCCACCAGTAAAGTGGTGCAGTTACATCTACGCTGACAAAAACCATGCGCAGATATTTTCTATGATCAGAACCTGCTTTTGCAAGGCGCATTGCCAGATCAAGATCATTCGGTCCAAAAACAAAAGTGCCATCCGGCTCAGTATGGCTATCCATGCGGCCCCAGCTATTCATCGGATTTCGTGCTCCGCGAATGGCATTTTCAAAATTCATAACAGATGTATTTTTTAAAGTAAGCATTTGTGTCAATTCCTCCTGTACGATATTTTCACATCTGCCTTATCTTAACACATACAAAGCGCCTCTGCAACCTAATATTGCAGTTCACAGGACACTCATTCACAAAACAACACGTTACATATGCACTGTAACATCAAATACAAATTCCGCTGGGCCGCTTAAAAAAACGGCTTCTCCATTCCCATTCCAACTAATAGTTAGCGTCCCACCTGGCACCTCTGCCAAAACCTTATTTTCCAACCCCTTTTGCTGTATAGCACAAACCACCGCTGCACAGGCACCAGTTCCACAAGAGAGTGTTTCACCAGAACCACGTTCCCAAATGCGAAGACGAAGACGATCTTGTGAAACAACTTGAACAAACTCAACATTGCTGCGTTCCTTTAATCGTGAATGACACTCTAAAAACGGTCCCCATTTTTCAACTGGATACTCAGACGGCTGATTTGGCACAAAGTAAACAACATGAGGATTTCCGATTGAAACCGGTGTCAGCAAAAATGAATTGATTTCAATAGTTGGCAAAATAATAGGAATCCCCATATCTACAGAAACGAATCGAACATGATTCTCGTTTTCAATATCAAGATAGAGTGTTCGTATTCCTGCCATTGTTTCCACACAAATTACAGTTTTCTTTATTAGACTCCGTTCATACACATATTTTCCCAGACAGCGTATTCCATTTCCACACATAGCCCCCTCTGAGCCGTCTGCATTAAACATACGCATACGACAATCCGCGATATCGGATGGACAAATGAAAATCAAGCCATCAGAACCTATTCCGAAATGGCGATCACTAAGACGGATTGCCATCTGGCTCCAATTCATCTCATCAAATATTTCAGAGTCGCCTACGTCAAGCAAATTTGCAAAGATATAATCGTTTCCGGTTCCCTGCATTTTTGTAAGATTTAAATTCATCTGATTTCAACCCATTTTATGTAATTCATATCATTATATGCAGTACTACCCAGAAATTTAACAGATACCAAATTAATTAAATAATGGCAGGAGGAACGGATTGAAATGCAGGCATGGGTGGATTCGATTGACAGTTTGACAGCATGGTAGTAAAACATTATTCACTTGAATTATCAGTAACCGTAGAATTTCGGAAATTATAACAATCCCCTTTTCGTGTTAATTTACGGAAAGGGGATTGTTGCATAAGGGTTTAAGATTTAATGGACAAAATTTGCTCTGGTGTTTCCGAAAAATCATTATCAATCATCGCCCGGATGATACCATAAACCGAATAGGCAACCACATACAGAAGGTATTTTGCCATGCCAATATCTTCTGCTGGAACAATGACCTTTCTGAAAAGCTCCTCAATCAGATATACTTTATCGTGCTTTTTGATTGCCCGCACGAACTCTTTTTCCGCATAAAAGAACTGAATCAGTCTTTGCTTCAATACTTCTCCATCTTCTGGCGGCACAGGATTGATTTCACAATACTTTGCCCATTTCAAAATCAGGCAGTATATGATGATTTCATCTGTGGAATTGAAGTTGCGGTAATAGGCATTGCGTGACACTCCGGCTTTTTCACAAATCATGGTTACGGAGATATTCTGCTCATTTTGCAGCAATTCACAATAGGCAAAAGCAATGCTTTCTTTGGTAATGGCGTTGATTTCGTCGTTTCTTTTATTATATCCCATACACTTTGACTCCTTGATGTCACAATCAGCCTATGATTGTGACTTTATCTTTTCCTCGTTCTGCTGTATATTATATGGTGTAACAAATGTTGTGTCAATGGTGAATAAAGCAAGGAGAAAAAATCATGTCTATTATGACAAAGCGGTTGATTATTTTAGCTATACTAATTATTGTTGGTATTGTTCTCGGCAGATTAGCAGTACGAGGATTTATGAATCTCTTAATGGGTGGCACTATGTTTTGGGGTAACATCTTATGATGAAAGAAGAGAATAAAACAGAAAAGGCAAAGAAAGGTCGAAGGATTATGTGGACATTTATTTATATCGGTGTTTTTATTGCCGCAGCAGGAATAGGTGTGGCAAGCAAGTTTGTCCAGCCGTCCTGGACGAAAGATTTTACGGCAGAGTGGAACGAGTCTGTCGGCACAGTTTATAAGGACATTTCATACGGAGAAATGGATGCCAACAAATTCGACCTCTATGTTCCGGCGGACAATACGAAAGAAAGTTACGGGTTGGTGGTTTATCTCCACGCAGGCGGATTTACTGCCGGTGATAAATCCGGCGATGAACAAATCCTAAAATGGCTGTGTTCCAAAGGCTATGTCGCAGCAGGAATTAACTATACATTGCGTGACGAAGCACATACGGAAGCAAGCGTTTATTCCCAGTCAATCGAAATCAAAGAGAGTATGCCCGTAGTCATTGCAGAATCGGAAAAACTCGGCTATCATATCGATGAGATGTCCATCGGCGGTGGGTCGGCAGGTCATTGTCTTGCCATGCTTTATGCGTACAGAGATGCAGAACTTTCTCCTGTTCCTGTAAGAATGGTGTTCGGTGCTGTCGGTCCCTCCAGCTTCTATCCGGAGGACTGGGGTTGCTACGGCTTGGATAAGAATACGGAGGAAAGCAAGGAAGCTGCGGCAGGTCTGTTCAGTGTTATGGCAGGAAAAGAAATTATATCTGATATGTTCGGCACACCGGAATATGATGAAGCAAGCAAGGACATTTCTGCTCTTTTGTGGATTGACGAAAACACAGTTCCATCTGTTTTGGCATACGGAAAATATGACAAGGTGCAATCTTTTGAGGCATCCGTTCGTCTGGATCAGGCTTTGACGGAACATAATGTGCCGCACGAATATATTGTCTGCGAACATTCCGGACATGGCTTGCAGAATGATAACAAGGAATTTCTTCTGTATAATCAGAAAATGGAAGAATATCTTGACAAGTATATGCCAGTAAAATAATTGGAGAAATTACATAATAAACGAAATGGAAAAACGACAATCTTGTAAATATATCCGGCTCCGAAAAGGCTCTGTCGGTGTATGAAGAAAGTGATGCTTTTGCAAAGCTTGTTACCATTTCCGGGGCAGGACACATTTTCTTTAATGCAAAGCACAGAGAGCAGGCAATATCCGATATATTGGGCTTTCTCAAGCCGGACGAATGATAAGAGGGAATTATATGGATAAAAATAGAAAGAAACTATTCATCAACATCGGGATTACCGTTGCTGTAATTATCATAGCTGCTATACTCGGTGCGATTGTCGGGGAATTGCTTCTTGACAATCTGATATAAGGCGGTGGTGGTATGAAGAAAAGAACAAAAATATTACTGTGGTGCATACTGTTTGTTGTCGTATTCGTAATCAGTGCTTTAGTGAGGGTAAATATGCTCGGTTCTGCACCGATGAAACTTCTGCTGGTTCAATGGGATGATACCATCGGAACAGTTTACAGCGACCTGAACTACGAAAATGATTATGGACATAAATACGATTTGTATGTTCCTTCCAACATTGATAAAGGAAAAGCACAGCAGCTCATTCTCTATATCCACGGCGGCAGTTTTAATTCAGGAACCAAAGAGGACGGCGAGGTTTGGTGTAAATACTACGCTTCAAAGGGCTATATTACGGCTTCACTTGACTATTCTTTGCAAACTGTTCAAGAGGACGCAAGCCTTGTGAGAATGAACACGGAAATCAAAGAATGTGTAAATGCAATAAATGAAAAATGCATAGAACTCGGATACACCCTTGATGGTATGGCAACCTGTGGTGTTTCAGCCGGTGGAACGCTGGCGATGAATTATGCCTACACTTGTGCAGATTCATCTGCCATACCTGTAAAATTTGTGTTCCAGCTTGCCGCACCTGCTGATTTCGAACCCGACGATTGGAATATTCTGAAAAAGGTCGACAATCTTGATACTGATGCAGAATTTCTTTCTATGATGACAGGCGTGGATATTACAGAGAAAGCCATCCACAGCGGCGAATATAAGCAGTATGTAGATATGATTTCACCGGCAAGGCTTGTGAGTGAAAACTCTGTTCCTACTCTGATGGGATATGGACTGAAAGACCACCTTGTGCCGGGGAAATTGAAATACAAGCTGGTTTCCGCATTGGAGGAAAATGGCGTACAATACGATTATTTTGAGTTCCCGCACTGCAACCACGGAATGTATCGTGATCTCAATATATTGGAACAGTTTTTGAAACAATCTCTGGTATATTGCAAAACATATTTTTGAAACAATATTCTTGACATTAAAGCAAACAATAGTTAAGCCATGGACAATGCTGATTTTTGCATCATCCATGGCTTTCTCTTTAACAATAAATCAATTGGGCCCGTCGACAAAGTCATTCGTCGAAGCACCTTTCGGTAAAACTTCCGGGTTACACTGCTACACTTCTAATCGCTTTCATAAAACTTCCGGGTTGCATATTACTACAGTTCACCAGACGCCCATTCGCATATTTTAGTTGATTTTTAAAAGTCTGTATGGTAAGATACTGATATATGTATCTGGGTGAAACGATAACCAAAGATACAACCCACAGAAAGGACGAGACAAACATGGAAAAACAGCGCAGAGTTATGCTTAAGCTCAGCGGAGAAGCATTAGCTGGTGAAAAAAAGACTGGTTTTGATGAAGAAGTTGTAAAGGACGTTGCAAGACAGGTAAAACTGTCAGTTGACCAGGGCGTACAGGTTGCAATTGTAATTGGCGGCGGAAACTTCTGGAGAGGCCGTTCCAGCAACGCAATTGATCGACCAAAGGCAGACCAGATTGGTATGTTAGCAACTGTTATGAACTGTATCTATGTATCTGAAATCTTCCGTACCACAGGCATGAAGACTGAAATCTTCACACCATTTGCCTGCAGCACCTTTACAAAGCTGTTTTCTAAGGATGCAGCAAATGAAGCACTTGCACAGGGAAAGGTTGTTTTCTTTGCAGGCGGTACCGGACATCCATATTTTTCTACTGACACTGGTGTTGTACTGCGTGCTATTGAGATGGAGGCAGACGTTATTCTTCTTGCAAAGGCAATCGACGGTGTTTATGATAGTGATCCGGCAAAGAATCCAGATGCTGTCAAGTATGATACCGTAACTATTAAAGAGGTCGTAGATAAGCGCCTTGCTGTTATTGATATGACGGCATCTATCATGTGTATGGAAAACCATATGCCGCTTGCTGTATTTGGCTTAAACGAAGAAAATAGCATTGCAAATGCATTAAACGGCAAGATTACAGGAACTCATGTAACAGCCTGAAAATGTAAAAATTTAAAAATCATAAAACCGAAGGAGCGTAACTATGAAGGAAGTTATTAAAAAATGTGAAGAGAAGATGACAAAAACCTGCGAAAATCTGGATGGCGAGTTTTCCAATATCCGTGCAGGACGTGCAAATCCAAATCTGTTAAACAGAATTATGGTTGAATATTATGGAACTCCAACTCCTATGCAGCAGGTAGGAAATATTTCAGTTCCGGAGCCGAGAATCATCCAGATCAATCCGTGGGAGAAGAGTCTGTTAAAGGCTATCGAGAAAGCTATTCTGGCATCTGATCTTGGAATCACACCAACAAATGATGGTACAAGCATTCGCCTTGTATTCCCAGAGCTTACAGAGGAAAGACGTAAGGAATTAGTAAAGGACATTAAGAAGAAGGGTGAGGCTGCAAAGGTTGCTGTCCGCAATGTTCGCCGTGATGCAAACGATACCTTAAAGAAGATGGAAAAGTCAACTGACATTACTGAGGATGAGCGCAAGGAAGGCGAAGAGAAAATCCAGAAGATGACAGACAAATATGTTGCAAAGATAGACAAGAGTGTTGAGAATAAATCAAAGGAAATCATGACTGTCTAATAATAAGAAAGTTTCAGGGCAGGCGTTTTGCCTGTCCTGTTTTGTGTAACAAGATAGAATAAGATTATACCTGTGAGGTACTCATATGGATGAACAAAAAAAGATTCCGCGTCATGTCGCGATCATTATGGACGGAAACGGCAGATGGGCTGAGCGCAGAAAGCTTCCGCGAAAAATGGGTCATGCAGAAGGCTGTAAGGTACTAGAGCAAACTGTGCGCGATGCAGCTGATCTTGGTATTGGCTATTTGACTGTTTATGCGTTTTCCACTGAAAACTGGAAGCGCTCTGAGGAAGAGGTTTCGGCGCTTATGGTTCTTATGGGCTTTTACATTAAAAAGCTTTTAAAGGTAGCCGAAGAGGAGAATGTACGTGTTAAAATTATAGGAGAGCGAAGCCGCTTTGCACCAGATCTGGTGAAGGGTTTAAATAAGCTTGAGTATGAGACAAGAAATAATACACGCATGGTATTTGCCATTGCGATCAACTATGGTGCAAGAGACGAGATGCGCCGCGGAATGATTCGCATGGCAGAGGATGTGAAAGCAGGAAAGCTCGAGCCTACAGCTATTACGGAGCAGACAATTGGCTCTTATCTGGATACTGCAGATATGCCAGATCCAGATCTTTTAATTCGCACAAGCGGTGAGCTTCGTCTATCAAATTTCTTGCTCTGGCAGCTGGCTTACACAGAAATTTATGTGACAGATGTTTTGTGGCCTGATTTTAACAAGGAAGAGCTACAAAAGGCAGTAGATTCATTTGGAAAGCGTGAGCGCCGTTATGGAGGTCGTCTTACCAAATAAGATTTATATAACATTTTACTTACAGAAAGGCATAAAAATTTATGTTTATTACAAGAACAATCAGCGGAATTGTGCTGTTGGCAGTGACTATGTGTGCAATCATCGCCTCGGGCCCGCTTCTGTATTTATTTATGCTTCTGATCAGCCTGGTTGGCATGTATGAGCTGTACCGTGTTTTTCAGATGGAAAAAAAGATTTCTGCGCTTGTTGGTTATCTGACAGCAATCGGAATAGAATCTGTCATTCTGGCAGGAAAAAATGATCTTGTTGTTCTTATACTTGTCTTAGGATTTTTGGCAATGATGGTCTCATATGTGGCTACTTATCCAAAATTCACGGCAGAAGAGATTGCAAAAGCAACATTTGGAATGGTATATGTGGCATTGATGATGTCATTTATTTTCCAAACAAGAATAAGCAATGATGGTGCCTACACAGTATGGCTGATCTTTATCAGCGCATGGGGTTGTGATACATGTGCATATTTAGTTGGACGTGCGATTGGAAAACATAAAATGACACCTGTATTAAGTCCAAAAAAATCAATCGAGGGTGCAGTCGGCGGAATTATAGGAAGTGCATTAATTGGTGCGCTTTATGGAACAATTTTCAAGACAAGTCTGACTGAATTTTCAAATCCGGCTGTTTTTTGTGCTATTATTGGTGCATGCGGCGGCTTTATCTCTATGTTTGGAGATCTTTCCGCTTCTGCGATCAAACGCCAGTACCAGATTAAGGATTATGGAAATCTGATTCCGGGACACGGCGGAATCATGGATCGTTTTGACAGTATTATTTTTACAGCACCGTTAATCTACATTCTCGTAACGCTACTTCAGCGTATTGCGTAAGCGAAGAATAATTAACGAAGAAAGGCAGGTTTTTATAATGAAAAAAATTGCCATTTTAGGATCTACCGGTTCTATTGGAACACAAAGCTTAGAGGTTATTCGCAGCCAGCCAGATATGGAAGCAACTGTGTTAGCCGCCGGAAGTAATGTTGAACTGCTTGAAAAGCAGATTCGCGAATTTCATCCAAAGCTTGTATGTGTTTATAAAGAAGATGCGGCAAAACTATTAAAACAGGCTGTTGCCGACCTTGATGTAACGATTGTAAGCGGAATGGATGGTCTTATTGAGGCAGCTGCATTCCCGGAAACACAGATTGTTGTTACTGCAGTTGTCGGAATGATTGGAATACGTCCGACTATAGCAGCTATTAAGGCAGGCAAGGATATCGCACTTGCAAATAAGGAAACACTTGTCACTGCCGGTCATCTGATTATTCCAATGATCAAGCAGTATGGAGTGCGCCTGCTTCCAGTAGACAGTGAGCATTCTGCTATTTTCCAGTCACTTATGGGAAGCTCTCCAGAAGGATCAACTGGTCACAAGATTGATAAAATTCTTCTGACAGCATCTGGCGGACCGTTCCGTGGATGGACGAAAGAACAGATGAAAAATATTCGCCCTGAGGATGCATTAAAGCATCCTAACTGGGTAATGGGAAGAAAGATTACAATTGATTCTTCTACCATGGTAAATAAGGGATTAGAGGTCATGGAAGCAAAGTGGCTTTTTGGCGTTGAATATGATCAGGTTCAGGTTGTGATCCAGCCGCAGTCTGTTATCCATTCAATGGTACAGTTTGAGGATGGTGCTATTATTGCCCAGCTTGGCACACCTGATATGAAGCTTCCTATTCAGTTAGCACTGACATATCCAGACAGAAGATATCTTCCTGGAAAACGCCTCGATTTTGCAGAACTTGGAAGCATCAGCTTCTTTGCACCTGATTTTGAAAACTTCCCTGGACTGGCACTTGCTTATAAAGTTGGAAAAGAAGGTGGAAACAGACCAACAATATACAACGCAGCTAATGAGTTTGCTGTCAGCCGTTTTCTTGATCACAAATTGTCATATCCGGGCATTATTGAGGCAATTGAAGCCTCTCTTGATCATGTTGGCTTTGTTCAAAATCCGAATGTCGACAACATTTTAGAGACTGAGGCAGCTGTATACGAATTTTTACAGTCAGCGTTGGCATAGATTACAACAGGGTAAGAAACTAGTACGAAAAGAAAGAGGAAAGTATGAATCCATTCAGCATTATTGCACTTTTTTTAATTATCGGATTGGTTGTATTCATCCATGAATTTGGCCATTTCCTTCTTGCAAAAAAGAACGGGGTAGGGGTAATTGAGTTTTCAATTGGCATGGGACCGAGACTTTTGAGCACTGTTCATAAGGGAACACGATATTCTCTTAAATGGATACCTTTTGGCGGCTCCTGCCTGATGCTGGGGGATGACAATGGAATAGTTGATCCGGACGCAGAAGAAATTACAGACAAGGCGCATAGTCTTGCTGAGAAGAATGTCTGGGCACGTATTTCAATTATTGCAGCAGGACCAATCTTTAATTTTTTGCTTGCCTTTGTGCTTGCTGTTATTGTGATCGGTTTTGCCGGAAGCGACAAGCCATATGTGCAGGGAGTTATTGATAAGTATCCTGCACAGGAGGCAGGTCTTGAGAAAGGCGATTTAATCACCTCAGTGAATGGCTCACGTGTCCATTTGTTTCGTGAAATTCAGATCTATATGGCAATGAACCCTGGCAAATCACTTGACGTTACTTATGTAAGAGATAACCAGACTCATGAAACAACACTTGTTCCAAAGTATGACGAGGCAAATAATACGTATTACATGGGTATTTACTCTGGTGCTCGCTATGGATTAAAATGGTATGAGACACTCCAATATGGTCTTTACGAGGTGAAATATAACGTTGTTACGGTAATCAAAAGTCTTGGTATGATATTTACCGGAGACCTTCCGATGACGAGCTTTTCTGGTCCTGTTGGCATTGCGACTACAGTAAATGATATGGTTGAAGAGGTCAATACCTCTATGGCCGATGAATCGTTTTCAGACCGTGCGATGACGATGTTTTTAACGCTTGCAAATTTTGTTGTCATGATCAGTGCCAACTTAGGCGTCATGAATCTGCTTCCGATTCCGGCATTAGACGGCGGAAGATTACTGTTTTTACTAATTGAAGCAGTGCGTGGCAAGCCGGTGCCAAAAGAAAAAGAGGCAATCGTTCATATCGCAGGAATTATTTTCCTCTTCATTTTTATGATATTCATTTTGTTTAGCGATATTATAAAGATTTTCCAGTGAGGAATCATTTATATGTGAGGGGTAAAAATGGAACAAAATACAAAGCAAATTCGAGAACTTACAAAAGAAATACGAATAGGAGACCGTGTGATTGGCGGCAGTTATCCTATTTTGATTCAGTCTATGACAAATACAAAGACACAGGATGTTGATGCAACTGTTGAACAGATTCTTCGTCTTGAAGATGCTGGCTGCGAGATTGTTCGCTGTACAGTGCCTGATATGGAGGCGGCAAAGGCAATTGGTGAGATTAAAAAGCGTATTCATATTCCGTTAGTAGCCGATATTCATTTTGATTACAGGCTGGCAATTGCCGCTATGGAAAATGGTGCTGATAAGATTCGCATTAATCCTGGAAATATCGGAAGTGATGAGCGTGTGCGTGCTGTTGTCGAGAAGGCAAAGGAATATCATGTTCCTATCCGTGTCGGTGTTAATAGTGGTTCTCTTGAAAAAAAATATATTGAAAAATATAATGGCGTGACGGCAGAGGGTCTGGTAGAGAGTGCTCTTGAAAAGGTGGCAATGATTGAACAGTTTGGTTATGATCAGCTTGTCATCAGCATTAAATCATCGGATGTTATGATGTGCGTAAAAGCGCATGAATTAATTGCCGATAAAACACCTTACCCGCTTCATGTGGGCATCACGGAGGCTGGAACAATTATTTCAGGAAATATTAAGTCCTCTATTGGTCTAGCATTAATTTTAAATCAGGGAATTGGAAATACCATCCGCGTATCACTGACTGGTGACCCTGTTGAAGAGATTCGTTCAGCTAAGATCATTTTAAAGACACTTGGTATTCGAAAGGGTGGTGCAGAGATTGTATCCTGTCCAACCTGCGGACGTACACAGATTGATCTGATTCGTCTGGCAAATGAGGCAGAAACGCTTGTCAGCCGTTATCCATATGATATTAAGGTTGCTGTTATGGGCTGTGTTGTAAATGGTCCAGGTGAGGCAAAGGAAGCTGATCTTGGCATTGCAGGAGGTCTTGGCTGCGGTGTTATCATAAAAAAGGGTGAAATCATCCGAAAGCTTCCGGAAGAGGAGCTGCTTGCCGGATTAAAGGAAGAATTGGATAACTGGCAGGCATAATAATTCAGAAAGGAACTTTCATGGCAAAGCGCTTTTTTGAAACATTTCCAGCGCTTATCCTAGAAGATGAGCTGAAGGATCTGTTTGAATTTGCAGAAGTAACTGCATTAAAATATAATCGTGACCGGACGGCGATTCATGTCTATCTGCTTTGTCGCCGTCTGATTTCAAAGCCGCAGATTTATGCGGTGGAATCTAAAATTGAAAAGCAGATGTTTCCTGATGGTGATATGAAGATTCGTATATTTGAATCTTTTTCACTGTCAGAACAATACACACCGTCATATCTTGTTGATGTCTATAAGGACAGTTTATTTGCAGAAATTAAGCGTCGAAGTGATCTGGATTATCATATTTTGATGCGCGCTGACTGGAAGGTAGCTGATGATGATTCTCTTTTGCTTACATTAGAGGATAGTCTTTGGGCTAGAAATCGTGCTGGCGAGCTGCGTGAATGGATTCAGATGGTTTTTTATGACCGCTGTGCAATATCAATTCCTGTAGCAGTATCATTTAAAGAGCGTGATACAACAGCAATTGAGGAAGAAAAAAAGCGCGCAGAGGCACAGGCTATCGCACGTATCATGAAGGCCAACAGCGTGGCTTCCAAAGAGAAAGAGGATGAATTTATTGATACAGCCTCTGCTGATACGAAAAAAGGCAGTGAAAAAACTACTCTTAGAAAAGGAGATCCCTCAAAAGCTGCCAAATCAGCTGGCGAAAAAAACGTTCAGACACCGCGCGAAATTCCAGGCGGCAATTTTCAAAAATCATCCTATAACAAGGGTAATAAAGGCGGATACAGCGCCAAGCGTCCTCTTCGTTCAGACGATCCAAACATGGTATATGGACGCAATTTTGAGGATGTCACACCAATGAAAATTGTTGAGATTCAGGAGGAGATCGGAGAAGTTGTCATAAATGGAAAGATTATTGCTGTAACTGAGCGTGAGCTTAGAAATGGCGAGAAAACTATCATTTCCTTTGCTGTAACTGATTACACAGATACGATCATGGCAAAAATCTTTGTTCCAAATGAGTTTTTAGCCGAATTAAAAAAGGATGTGGCTGTTGGCAAGGCTGTAACTGTTAAGGGCATCGCCATGATGGATAAGTTTGACCATGAAGTAACGATTTCCTCTGTATCAGGTATAAAGCGTGCGGAATGGAAGGAAGAAAAACGCGAAGATCACGCTCTTGTAAAACGAGTTGAACTTCACTGCCATACAAAGTCCTCAGAGATGGATGCTGTATCTGATGCGCAAGCGCTTGTAAAAACAGCAAAGGGCTGGGGACACACTGCTCTTGCCATAACAGATCATGGCTGTGCGTATGCTTTCCCGGAAGCTGCACATGCATTGTCAAAGGATGATGATTTTAAGCTGATCTTTGGCTGCGAGGGATACTTAGTCGATGACTTAAAGGAAATCGTTGTAAATAGTAACGGTGCTTCTCTTGATGCTTCATATGTTGTATTTGATATTGAGACAACAGGATTTCACCCATCTAAAAATAAAATCATTGAGATTGGTGCTGTAAAGGTGATAAATGGTGAGATTACAGACCGCTTTTCTGAGTTCATCAATCCGCGTGTTCCTATTCCGTTTACGATTGAACGACTAACCGGAATCAATGATGCTATGGTTTGTGATGCACCAGGCGTAGAGGAAATTCTTCCTAAATTTTTGAGCTTTTGCGAAGGCTGTGTCCTTGTAGCGCATAATGCGTCCTTTGATACAAGCTTTATCCGCTATAATGCAGAGCAGCTTGGCATTGAATTTCCTCCAACTTACGTTGATACAGTTGGACTGGCACGTTTTCTTCTGCCGCATCTTGGACGTTTTAAGCTTGATACTGTTGCAAAAGAGCTTCATGTTTCACTTGAGAATCATCATAGGGCAGTAGATGATGCCGGGGCAACAGCAGAAATTTTTGTCAAGTTTCTTCCGATGCTTAAGAAGAAAGGCTTTGAAACACTTGATGATATTGTAGAAAAGGCTGTTATGACACCAGAGGCAATCATGCGAATGCCTACGTATCACATCATATTGCTTGCAGCGAATGAAGTAGGCCGAATAAATCTGTATCGTCTGATCTCAATGGCACATGTTAAATATTTTGCCAGAAGACCGAGATTCCCACGCTCAGAAATTATGAAATACAGAGAGGGACTGATTATTGGATCGGCGTGTGAGGCTGGCGAGCTGTTTCGTGCAATCACAGGAGGAGAGAGCGATGATGAAATTGCAAAAATTGTCTCCTTTTATGATTATCTGGAAATTCAGCCTACAGGAAACAATGAGTTTATGCTGCGTGAAGAGGATTCTCCTTATAAGACAAGAGAAGATCTTGAGGCGCTTAATAAAAAGATTGTTCAGCTTGGCGAGCTTTACGATAAACCTGTCTGCGCAACATGCGATGTGCATTTTTTAAATCCTGAGGATGAGGTTTACCGCCGTATTATTATGAGCGGTAAAGGCTTTAAGGATGCTGATTTCCAACCGCCGCTTTATTACAGAACAACAGAAGAAATGCTAAAGGAATTTGAATATTTGGGAAGTGATAAGGCATATGAGGTAGTTGTCACAAATACGAATCTGATTGCAGATCGTATTGATCATCTGGCGCCTGTAAGACCTGATAAATGTCCGCCTGTTATTGAAAATTCAGATATAGACCTTAGAAATATGTGTTATGAAAAGGCACATTCAATGTATGGCGATCCGCTGCCGCCAATAGTAGAAGAACGCTTAGAGCATGAGCTTCACTCAATCATTTCAAATGGCTTCGCCGTTATGTATCTGATTGCCGTTAAGCTTGTTCATAAGTCAAACGAAGACGGTTACATGGTAGGCTCTCGTGGTTCTGTCGGATCATCATTTGTTGCAACTATGTCTGGAATTACAGAGGTAAATCCATTAAGTCCACATTATTACTGCAAGAAATGTCATTACAGTGATTTTGATTCGGAGGAAGTTAAAAAGTTTGGTGGTGGTGCAGGCTGCGATATGCCAGATAAAATTTGTCCTGTATGCGGTGAAAAGCTTGCAAAGGATGGCTATGATATCCCATTCGAGACATTCCTAGGCTTTTATGGTGATAAGGAGCCTGATATTGACTTAAACTTCTCTGGTGAATACCAGAGTAAGGCTCATGCCTATACAGAGGTTATTTTTGGCGCCGGACAAACCTTTAGAGCCGGCACTGTAGGTACACTGGCAGAAAAAACAGCATTTGGCTACGTGAAGAATTATTATGAAGAACATAACCAACATAAGCGAGAGTGCGAGATTAACCGCCTTGTCACTGGCTGTACTGGCGTAAAACGAACATCAGGGCAGCATCCCGGCGGAATAATTGTACTTCCAATCGGTGAAGATATTAACTCCTTCACACCAGTACAGCATCCGGCAAATGATATGACGACCAGCACAGTAACAACACACTTTGATTACCATTCAATTGATCATAACTTGTTAAAGCTTGACATACTTGGCCATGATGATCCTACCATGATCCGTATGCTTGAAGATTTAACAGGAATTGATGCAAGAGAAATTCCGCTCGACAGTCCAGAGGTAATGTCATTATTTAAGGACACATCTGCGCTTGGAATAAAGCCAGAGGATATAGGTGGCTGTAAGCTTGGTGCACTTGGTCTTCCGGAGTTTGGCACTGACTTTGCTATGGGCATGTTAATTGAAACACAGCCGCAGCATTTCTCAGATTTAGTTCGTATTGCGGGTTTGTCACATGGTACAGATGTATGGCTTGGAAATGCCCAGACACTTCTGCAGGAGAAAAAGGCGACCATTTCAACTGCTATATGTACGCGAGATGATATCATGGTTTACTTAATCAGCAAGGGCATTGAAAAAGGTCTTTCGTTTAAGATCATGGAGGCAGTTCGAAAAGGAAAGGGTCTTCAGCCAGAATGGGAGCAGACTATGGTTGAGCATGATGTGCCAGACTGGTATATATGGTCTTGTAAAAAGATTAAATACATGTTCCCTAAGGCACATGCCGCAGCTTATGTTATGATGATGTGGCGAATTGCATACTGCAAAATCTTTTATCCGCTGGCATTTTATGCTGCCTACTTTAGTATACGTGCCACTGCCTTTTCATATGAATTGATGTGTCAGGGCAAAGAAGCACTAGAACGTCATATGGCTGATTATGAAAGCCGAATGGACACGCTTTCACCAAAGGAGAAGGATTCCTATCACGATATGCGTATTGTTCAGGAAATGTATGTAAGAGGCTTTGAATTTACACCAATTGACTTGTTTAAGGTACAGGCAACAAGATTCCAGATTGTTGATGGAAAGCTAATGCCATCATTAAGCTCTATAGAAGGTCTTGGAAATAAGGCAGCAGAATCCATTGTAGAAGCAGCACTCGGAGGGGCGTTCCTTTCAAGACAAGATTTTCGAGAGCGCGCCAAAGTGGGACAGACAGTTAGTGATAAGCTTTTGGAGCTTGGAATTTTAAGCGATATTCCAGAGTCCAATCAGCTGTCGCTCTTTGACTTTTAACAAATATTAGAATAGAGGAAAACAAATGAAAATAGGATTTGATAATGAAAAGTATCTCAAAATTCAGTCAGAACATATCAAGGAGAGAATTGACCAGTTTGGCGATAAGCTGTATCTGGAATTTGGCGGAAAGCTGTTTGATGACTATCACGCTTCAAGAGTTCTTCCGGGATTTGCGCCAGATAGTAAGCTTCAGATGTTAATGCAGCTGTCTGATATGGCTGAGATCGTTATTGTAATTTCAGCGACAGATATTGAAAAAAACAAAAAGCGTGGTGATCTTGGAATTACTTATGATGTTGATGTACTTCGCCTTATATCAGAATATGAAAAAAAGGGTCTGTATGTTGGAAGTGTTGTGATAACACAGTTCGCAGGCCAGTCAGGTGCTGTTCAGTTCCAGAAGCGTCTTGAAAAGAAGGGTATTGATGTATACCGTCATTACCTTATTGATGGCTATCCATCAAATGTTTCTCTTATTGTAAGCCCTGATGGTTTTGGTAAAAACGAATATGTCCGCACAACAAGACCGCTAGTTGTTGTCACTGCACCAGGACCGGGAAGCGGTAAGATGGCAACATGTCTTTCTCAGCTTTACCACGAAAATTTACGCGGAGTACGTGCCGGCTATGCTAAGTTTGAGACATTCCCGATCTGGAATATTCCTCTAAAGCACCCTGTAAATCTGGCTTATGAAGCTGCTACAGCCGATCTGAATGATGTTAACATGATCGACCCATTCCATTTAGAGGCATATGGTGTTACAACTGTAAATTATAACCGTGATATTGAGATTTTCCCTGTTTTAAATGCTATCTTCGAGCGCATTTATGGAGAAAATCACTATTACAAGTCTCCAACTGATATGGGTGTCAACATGGCGGGAAATTGTATTATCGACGATGAGGTATGCTGTGAAGCATCCAGAATGGAAATTATTCGCCGTTATTACACAGCCATGAATAAGATTGCAAAAGAGGATGGCGGTGAGAATGAGCTGTACAAGATTGAGCTTTTGATGAAGCAGGCAAAAATCACACCAGCTGACCGCAAGGTAACAGTAGCTGCCATGGACCGCGCAAACAAGCTTGGTGTTCCTACTGCTGCAATGGAGCTTCCAGATGGAACAATCGTTACCTCTAAAACAAGTAATCTTCTTGGTGCCTCTGCCGCACTTCTTTTAAATGCTTTAAAGCAGTTAGCACAGATTGATCACGACAGAAATCTGATCTCTCCAGAAGTTATTGAACCAATTCAGAAATTAAAGACAGGCTATCTTGGTGCAAAGAATCCACGTCTTCACACCGATGAAGTATTAGTTGCACTTTCTGTAACTGCTGCATCAGATCCGACTGCAAAACTCGCAATGGAGCAGATGCCAAAGCTGTCTGGATGCCAGATGCATACTTCTGTTATGCTTTCCGATGTAGACAGTAAGACACTTAAGCGCCTTGGTGTTGATCTGACATGTGAGCCTGTACGCGAATCTGCAGCAAAAGGAGAGTTCTGATTTGTTAACAATCAGCTGATAAAAAACAGCAGGGAGGAAAAAATGGAACGCATTGAAATTGTTGAAAATGGCTTGTTTCTCGTATTTGAAATTGCTGATGATAAATGTTTTAAATTTCTTCATTTTGGGAAAAAGCCATTTAATGAAAAAGATATTATTGCGCGATCTACATCATATGGTTTTAGATTTGTTGAAATTAATCTGGCCGGTTATGATCGTCCCTATGAGCGTCATGGAAACAAATATATTGTAACGGCACCTGGCTGGCATATGCGTTATGAATCTATGGAAGACGGCCGTAATCAAAACGGCCGTATCGTGATGTTTGTTCTGCGTGATGAAATAACAGATGTAATAGTAAAAAGCTACATGCAGTTTTATGACGGACTTTCCATTATTCGATTCTGGAACATAGTTGAAAACACAGGCATCCAGACGCAGGTGTTAGACTATATTTCATCTTTTAATTATGAGGGAATTGACAAGGAAGGATCACTTCCTGCTGATAAAAAGCTGCAAATTCGCATACCGCACAACGGATGGCAAAAAGAAGTCAATTGGAAAACGTATGATCTTTGTGACTTTGGTATGGAACGTATTCAGCCAGCGTGTGATCAGCGTTCCTCAAACCTTCTTACAGTAAGCAATACTGGAAACTGGTCAGCTAAAGAACACCTTCCAATGGGATATCTTGAGAACACGCAGACACATACGGGTATGCTCTGGCAGATTGAAAATAATGGTTCCTGGCACTGGGAGATTGGAGATCAGAATGGTCATCTTTATTTGGCAGCATCTGGTCCGAATGAAATTTATTCTCACTGGTTTAAAAATCTAAAACCAGGAGATACTTTTACAAGCGTGCCTGTTGCTGTAAGCCTAACTGATCAAGGCTTTGATGATGCAGTTGGAACAATGACAAAATATCGCCGTATTATCCGCCGTCCAAATACAGATAATGAATCTCTTAAAATTATCTTTAATGACTATATGAATTGTTTGTGGGGGCATCCGACGGCAGCAGAAGAGTTTCCACTAATAGATGCGGCAGCAGAGGCCGGATGCGAGTATTTTTGTATTGATGCCGGCTGGTATGCAGATGGTGATTGGTGGGATGCGGTTGGTGACTGGAGAGAGAGCAAAAAACGCTTTCCGAACGGTGTACGTGAAATTACCGATTATATTCGCAGTAAGGGAATGATTCCAGGCGTATGGCTTGAGCTTGAAGTTATGGGTATTAATTGTCATATGGCACAGGAGGTTCCTGATGACTGGTTTTTCATGCGTCATGGAAAACGTGTATATGATAGAAGTCGATATCAGCTTGACTACAGAAATCCAGAAGTTCGTGCCTATGCAGATAGTGTGATAGATCGCCTGATTAAAGAGTATGGCGTTGGCTATATTAAAATGGACTATAACATTGAGCCGGGAATTGGTACCGACTTACATGCCGATAGTGCTGGAGACGGTATGTTATCACACGAGAGAGCTTATCTAAAATGGCTGGAAGCAGTATTTAAACGCTATCCGGATCTTGTAATTGAAAACTGTTCATCAGGTGGTCTTCGTATGGATTACGCTATGCTATCACGATACAGCATTCAGTCTACAAGTGATCAGGATGACTATCGTTATTATTGTACTATTGCAGCAAATTCGCCATCTGCATTGACACCAGAGCAAAGTGCGATTTGGTCATATCCACTTCGTGAAGGAGATCGGGAAGAGGTTGTCTTTAATATGGTTAACGCCATGCTACTTCGCATTCATCAAAGTGGTCATTTAGCTGAACTTACTCAAGAACGCCGTGATCTGGTAAAGGAGGCACTCGATATTTACAAAACTATTCGAAAAGATATCAAAAATAGTGTTCCGATCTGGCCAATTGGATTATCGCAGTTTCATGATGAATGGACCTGTCTTGGTCTGCAATCAGAAAACAAAATTTATCTGGCTGTGTGGAGAAGAAATGGCAATAAACCTGTCATTGAAATTCCATTCGAACAGTTAAATAATAAAGAAGTGTCTGTCAGCTGTCTTTATCCATCATATTCAGAGGTTTTGTTTTCATGGAGCAAAGAAAGCAATGTATTGACCGTTACGATGGAAAAAGAATTTATGGCAAGACTGTTTTGTATTGAAATAAAATAAATAATCGTAAATAAGGCAATTGCCAAAAGGAGCTGTTATGGGAAAATTAGATCAGTATTGTTTTGATGGAACAAATGCACTTTCACTGAAAAAACTGCCGACAGACAGCAAAAAAGATCAAGTTGACAAGGAAACAATTCTTGCAAAAACAGAAAAAAATCAGGAAAAAATTTTTGCACTTCAGGATAAGCTTTACGCAGATGCAAAAGAAGGACTAATTATTATCCTGCAGGCTAGAGATGCTGCAGGAAAGGACAGTACTATTCGTCATGTCATGGGCGGTATAAATCCGCAGGGTGTACAGGTTTTCAGCTACAAGCAGCCTTCTAAGGATGAGCTTGCGCATGATTATCTGTGGCGCTGCGTTACAAATCTTCCTAAGCGTGGAATGATAGCTATTTTTAATCGCTCTTACTACGAAGATGTATTAGTCGTAAAGGTTCATGAGCTTTACAAAGGCTACCATATGGCAGAACGTTGTTTAAATCCAGATACAATCATTGAGAATCGTTATCGCCAGATTCGCCATTTTGAGGAATATCTGTATGACAACAGCTACCGCGTCGTAAAGATTCTGCTTAATGTTTCTAAAGAAAAGCAAAAACAGCGTTTCCTTGAACGTATTGATCTTCCAGAGAAAAACTGGAAATTTTCCCAAAGCGATATGGCAGAGCGTGCTCTGTGGGATCAATACGATGATGCTTATGAGTGTGCTGTAAATGCAACTGCCACAAAGGAGAATCCATGGTATGTTATTCCGGCAGATCAGAAATGGTACAGCAGATATCTTGTATCAGAAATTATTCTTGATGTGCTGCAAAAAATTGATCCACAGTATCCAACTCTCTCACAAGAAGAAGCCGAGAAGCTTCCGCAGTATAAGGAGATGCTTCAAAATGAGAATATGAAGCATTCATAAAAATTAGATCTAGTATAAAAAGCCCGGCAGTAAGAGTAATCTTTCTGCCAGGCTTTTTTTATATATTTTGACCTCTTTGATACCAGATTGCTACGTGCTTTGCACTTTCGCAATCTTCAAAAACATTCGTAATCCGCTCATTTTTCTTTGAAAAATGGCTACTTACTCATGTTTTTGACCCTGGTATTATTCAAATTGTTCTTTGTGCTTCTTTAACAATGTCTGAATCTTTTCTGTTGGAGATAAGCTGTTTCCAATCGGAACGTCATGATTAAGTGTATTGATGATAGCAGCAGTAAACTTACTCATGTCAGCTTCAATGTACCAGCTTCTCTTAAGCAGCTCTGGAGAACGATAATTCAAGTTAGTTGTGATAACATAATCAAAGTAACCCTGAGAATTGAAATCATCAAACTTCTCTAATCCGTCTGTGAAAAGACCAAATGTACAACATACAACAACATTCTTTGCACCGCGGTCTTTCAGTTCCTTTGCTGTATCAAGCATACTTTCTCCGGAAGAGATCATATCGTCAATGATGATAACAGTTTTGCCCTTGATGTTTGCACCCAAAAATTCATGTGCAACAATCGGATTCTTTCCATTTACAACAGTAGAATAGTCTCTTCTCTTGTAGAACATACCCATGTCAATGCCAAGGTTATTAGCAAAGTAAACAGCACGTCCCATTGCACCTTCATCAGGGCTGATTGCCATTAAATGATCCTTGTCGATTATCATATTTGGCTCTTTCTTTAACAGCGCCTTGATAAACTGGTACGGAGGTGTAAAATTGTCAAATCCGTGAAGCGGAATTGCATTCTGAACACGTGGGTCATGAGCATCAAAAGTGATGATGTTGCTTACACCCATGTCGATAAGCTCCTCTAATGCCAGTGCACAGTCAAGAGATTCTCTTCTGTTACGCTTATGCTGACGGCCCTCATACAAAAACGGCATAACGACATTGACACGGCGTGCACCGCGGCAGGAGCCGATAAGACGCTTCAGATCCTGATAATGATTATCAGGAGACATGTGATTTACTTCACCGCACAGCTGATAAGTTAAGCTATAATTTGTTACATCGACCATTGCAAAAATATCAGAGCCGCGAACAGACTCTTTTAATACACACTTTGCTTCACCAGAGCCAAAACGTGGACAGGAAAAATCAAGCAGATAGGACTTACTGTCATATCCACGGAAATCCAGCATCGACTGACGCTGAGCAAGTGCCTCTGCATCATGCTGACGGAAGGAAACGATATAGTCATCGACCTTCTTTGCAAAATCCTTGCAGCTGTCAAGTGCAGCAATCTTCAAAGGACCAATAGGAATACTGTTTTCAAATGAATAATCAATATTTGCCATTTATAGGACCGCCTTTTTATGTTAGTCTTGCAGTCAGAAATTGCCTCTTGCTTCATATACAATTTTTGACATACACAATCTATTATAACCGCAAAGAAAAGCATAAGTCAATAGAAAAAGTCGACAGAAAAAAATAGTTGCATTTTTGTTTTCTTTGTGATACACTGACTTAAGTGTTATTCTCGTGTGATAACCAATTATTTTAATAAGGAATGGGGTTTGGCATGTCAGCATTAAAGATTATCGTTACTGTTATTTATTGCATTGTTGCGATTGCATTTACAGCTTCTGTACTGATGCAGGAGGGAAAATCCGCAGGTCTGGGCGCAATTGGCGGTATGGCTGAGAGCTACTGGGGCAAGAATAAAGGTCGTTCCATGGAGGGAAAGTTAGAAAGATTCACTCTGATTGGAGCAATCATTTTCTTTGTTGGAGCAATTCTTCTGAACATGAACTTTTAAGTTACAGTTCACACGTCTGTTAATGAGCAAAACAGAGCTGCGAAGCAGCGACACACACAACATGTGGTTTTGTGAATTGGCGTCCTGTGAACAGTTACTTTATCAACAAAAGAAGCGGCTGTCGCAGATTGCGGCGGCCGTTTTGTGCCTTTTTATAAGATCAGCACCCCTTACACGACTAAAGCACTAACATATAAGAATATATAAGAAAGAAGTTTAATTTAAGTGAAGCTATATAAAGAAAAAAAGAAAAAATATTATCGAAAAAAACAGCAGTATAGCGAATCTAGTGAAGTGTTCGATACATCTGCTGATGAAGATTCTCTTAATTCAGAGCAGGATCATAACGATTCAAATCATGAAGGCAATAAAAAGAAGCTGCTGTTAGAGTTAATGTATGATAAAAATTACCGCCCGATGAAATTTAGGGAATTGTGTGTGCTGTTAGATGTCTCAAAAGCACGCCGTTATGAGCTTGAGACTGCTTTGAATCAGCTTGTTGATGAGGGAAAAATTGGTATTTCTGCTCATGGAAAATATGGTAAACCAGAGTTATTTACGCTTAAGGGTTCCTTTAGCTCCACATCAAGAGGCTTTGGCTTTGTTACAGTAGAAGAAAAAGACAATGATATTTTTATTGCCCCTGATAACACCTTAGGCGCCCTTCCTGGCGATGTTGTCTTAGTATCTGTAATTTCCCATGCCAATGGAAGCAGACGCGAAGAGGGACGTATTGTACGCATTTTAGAACACACGCTTACAAGTGTTGTCGGTACTTTTCAGAAGAACAAAAATTTTGGCTTTGTCCTTCCTGATAATCAGCGTATTCTTCGTGATTTCTTTGTTGAAAAAGGAAAGGATATGGATGCACAAAATGGAGACAAGGTTGTTGCTACAATACTTGACTATGGAAATGAGCATAAAAATCCACAGGTTGAAGTCACTGAAATTCTTGGTGCAAAGAATGAACCTGGTACTGATGTGTTAAGTATTGTGCGAAGCTATGGTATTCCAGAGGAATTTCCACAAGAGGTGCTAGATAGTCTTGATTCCATACCAGAAGAGGTTACAGAAGCAGAAAAAATTGGCAGACGCGACATGCGTGATTTCCATACAGTTACAATTGACGGTGAGGATGCAAGAGACTTAGATGATGCCATATCATTGACTTTTGAAAATGGTATTTATCATCTTGGTGTGCATATCGCTGATGTTACTCATTACGTAAAGGAAGGCTCCTTGCTTGATGAGGAAGCAAAAAATCGAGGCACAAGCGTGTATTTGGCGGATCGTGTAATTCCGATGCTTCCAAGAAAGCTTTCAAATGGCATATGCTCTTTAAATGCCGGGACAGATCGCTTGGCTTTGTCATGTCTTATGGACATCGATGAAGAGGGTACCATTGTCAATCATGAGATTTGTGAAACTGTAATTTGTGTTGACCGCCGCATGACATATACTATGGTAGCTGATATTCTCGATGGTGCAGAGTCACCTGAAGAATACAAAGACTTTGTTGATGATTTCAAGTTAATGAAGCAGCTTTCTGATTTGCTTCGCAAGAAACGCTCTGGACGCGGAGCCATTGACTTTGATTTTCCAGAATCAAAAATTATTCTCGATGAAAAAGGTCGTCCTATTGAGATTAAAGCATATGAACATTCTGCAGCGACACGGCTGATTGAGGATTTTATGCTGCTGACTAATGAGACAATAGCAGAGGAGTATTACTGGCTGGAGCTTCCGTTTGTTTATCGTATTCATGAGACGCCAGATGAGGAGAAGCTTAGGACATTTGCCACCTTCCTCAATAATTTTGGCTATTCGCTTCATCTTACAAACCACACTATTCATCCGAAAGAGCTGCAAAAGCTGTTAAGCCGCATTGAGGGAAGTGAGGCAGAGGGGCTAATCTCACGCATTTTGCTGCGTTCAATGAAACAGGCAAAATATTCACCAGAAAATCTTGGTCATTTTGGCTTGTCAGCGAAGTATTACTGCCATTTTACTTCACCGATTCGCCGTTACCCTGATTTGCAGATACACCGCATTATCAAAGAGCAGCTGCACGGAACACTTTCAAAATCACGTCAGGAGCATTATGAGCATATCCTTCCAAGCGTCTGTGACAGCTCAAGCAAGCTTGAACGGCGGGCAGACGAAGCGGAGCGTGAGACAGATAAGCTTAAAAAAGCCCAATATATGCGCCGTCATATTGGAGATATCTATGAGGGTGTAATTTCTGGCGTTACCGCATACGGCTTCTATGTAGAACTTACAAATACAGTAGAAGGACTTGTACGTGCTGCCAATTTAGATGATGATTATTATATCTATGATCAGGAGCATTATCAGTTAGTTGGTGAAATGACAGGACGTACCTTCAGCATCGGACAGAGTGTATCTGTTGTCGTAGTTGATGCGGACACGCTGACTAAACAAATCGAATTTTTACTCTACTATCCAGAGGAAGATTGGTCAAAGGGGGAAACGAGACATGGCAAAAGAAAGTCGAAAACTCATCGCAAATAATAAAAAAGCATTTCACGACTATTTTATCGAGGATACCTGGGAAGCAGGAATTGCACTGGTAGGTACTGAGGTAAAATCTCTTCGTATGGGAAAATGCAGTTTAAAGGAATCCTTTATACAAATTCACAAGGGTGAAGTCTTTATCTACAACATGCATATCAGCCCGTATGAAAAAGGCAATATCTTTAATAAAGATCCGCTTCGTCCAAGAAAGCTTCTTGTTCATCGATATGAGATTAACAAGATTGTTGGAAAAATCGACCAGAAGGGCTATACATTAGTGCCGCTTCAGATTTATTTCAAGGGAAGTCTTGTAAAGGTTGAGTTTGCTCTTGCAAAGGGTAAAAAGCTTTATGATAAGCGTGCCGATATTGCAAAGAAGGACACAAGAAGAGAGGCTGAACGAGAATTTAAGGTATCAAATCTATATTAAGCAAAAAAAGAGATCCTTGGAAAACCAAGGATCTTTTTTAGTGGAGCTGAGGGGAATCGAACCCCTGTCCGAAAGCCCATTCATTAAAGCTTCTCCCATCACAGTTGCTCTACATTCATTCCCTCATCCGACTGCCGAACAACAGGCTGCCAGATTCAGTAGCTTCATAAATCTCTTACCACCGCAAAGCTTAGGCGGTAAGGTGCCCTGCAAAGTCGATGCCAGATTCTTAAGCAGCAGGTGACTTAAGGCTGACAGCTGCCATTAGGCAGCGTATGCTAATTCGTTGTTAGCGTTTATATTTAAATCCGACTTTTAACGTGGATCCGGACCACGGATGGCTACTCTAACTTCAAAACCCCCGTCGAAACCAGTACAACCCCGGGAATGCATTCCGGTACAAACTTGTACGGTCACTAACAGTTGCATACTATTTTCATATAATATCACAATGTCACTCATCTGTCAACTGTACTTTTTTGAAAAATCATTAGCCTTTTTTTATATGGTATGCTAAAATAAAAGCCAATAAACCCCACAATTTAACAGAAAGGATAAGGTGACACTCATGCCAAACAACTCTACTAAACTTGCACTGGAAGCTTCTTTGAAAAATTTGTTATTAAAAAAGCCTGTTGACAAAATTACGATTACAGATCTGACAAATGATTGCGGCATCACACGCATGGCTTTTTATTACCATTTTAAAGATATCTACGATCTCGTTGAATGGTCCTGCTACGAGGACGCCTCAAAGGCTTTACATGGAAAGAAAACGTATGAAACCTGGCAGGAGGGATTGATGCAGATATTCGAGGCTGTTATGGAAAACAAACCTTTTATTATGAATGTGTATCATGCACTGAGCCGTGAGCAGATTGAAAACTATCTTTTCAGGCTGACGCGTGATTTAATTATGAATGTTATTAAGGAATGCTCTAAAGGTATGAACATAACTGCCAGTGAGCAAAGCTTTATCGCAGACTTTTATAAATACAGCTTTGTCGGTGTTATGCTTGACTGGATCAAAAAGGGCATGAAGGAGAATTATCATGAGATTGTAAACGATATATGTATCACAATGAGCGGAAATATTAAAAATTCACTTCAAAACTTTGCAGATAGTAAAAAACAGCCTAAGCAATGATAGGTTAATAAGTCAACACAGAAGTTTTTTATCAAAATAGGGGGTTTGATTAGTTTTTTGTCATTATTCTTTTTTTGTATATGTATCTTTTTAATTTTATGAGTTAAGATAAGACCATCAAGAGAAAACAACAATGAAAGGTGGTACTGATGATGTCAGAAAAGAAAAATACATTAGGAAAAGCAGTAGCAGTTGCAGCAGGAGTAGGTGCAGCATATCTGGCACTAAAGAAGAAGGAAAACGAGAAGCAGGTTCTTGAACAGCAGGCTGCCCAGAACAGCAATTATAGAAACACTGAGCGCGGCAAATATGATAAGAACAGCAAGGGAATTTATTATACAAATGGTAATTACGAAGCATTCGCAAGACCTGAGAAGCCAGAAGGCGTTGATGAAAAGCATGCCTATATCGTAGGAAGCGGACTTGCTGCTTTATCTGCAGCTTGCTTCTTAGTACGTGATGGTCAGATGCCTGGATCTCATATTCATATTTTGGAGGCTATGGATATTGCCGGTGGTGCATGTGATGGTATCTTTGACCCGTCCCGTGGCTATATTATGAGAGGCGGACGTGAGATGGAAAATCATTTTGAGTGTCTGTGGGATCTGTTCCGCAGTATTCCATCTCTTGAAGTTCCAAATGCATCTGTTCTGGATGAGTTCTATTGGCTGAACAAGCATGATCCTAATTATTCCCTGTGCCGTGCAACAGAGGACTGTGGAAAAGATGCTCATACCGATGGAAAGTTCAACTTAAGTCAGAAGGGCTGTATGGAAATCATGAAGCTTTTCATGACAAAGGATGAAGATCTGTATGATAAGACAATCGAAGATGTATTTGATGATGAAGTATTCAATTCTACATTCTGGCTGTACTGGCGTACCATGTTCGCATTTGAAAACTGGCACAGTGCACTTGAGATGAAACTTTACTTCCAGCGTTTCATTCATCATATTTCTGGTCTGCCGGATTTCAGTGCACTTAAATTTACGAAGTATAATCAGTATGAATCCCTGATTCTTCCAATGCAGAAGTATCTTGAGGCTGCTGGCGTTGAGTTTAGATTTGGCGTTGAAGTAACAAATGTTATTTTTGAATTTAAGGATGGAAAGAAGATTGCATCTGCAATTGAGTGCAAGGAGCATGGCGTTGAGAAGGGTATTGTTTTGACAGAAAACGATCTTGTATTCGTCACAAACGGAAGCTGTACAGAAGGTACTATTTATGGTGATCAGAATCATGCACCGAATGGAGATGCAGAGGTTCGCACAAGTGGCTGCTGGAATCTGTGGAAGAATATCGCAAAGCAGGATCCGTCCTTTGGTCATCCGGAGAAATTCTGTTCCGATATTACAAAGACAAACTGGGAATCTGCTACCGTTACTACACTGGATGACAAGATTATTCCATATATCACTGATATTTGCAAGCGTGATCCGAAAACAGGAAACGTTGTAACTGGTGGTATTGTAAGCTGCGTAGATTCTAATTGGCTGTTAAGCTGGACAATCAACCGTCAGGGACAGTTCAAGACACAGGATAAGGACAAGGTTTGCGTATGGGTATATGGTCTGTTTACAGATAAGCCAGGCAACTTTGTTAAGAAGCCAATGAGAGAGTGTACAGGTAAAGAAATCACAGAAGAGTGGCTGTATCATTTAGGTGTTCCGACTGATCAGATTCCAGAGCTTGCTGAGAACAGTGCAGTCTGCGTACCGACTATGATGCCATATATCACTGCATTCTTCATGCCGCGTACAAAGGGCGACCGCCCGGATGTTATTCCGGATGGCTGCGTAAATTTCGCATTCTTAGGTCAGTTTGCTGACACACCTCGCGACACTGTATTCACTACAGAATATTCTGTAAGAACTGCTATGGAAGCTGTTTATGGACTGCTTGGTGTAGACAGAGGTGTTCCTGAGGTATGGGGCAGTGTATATGATATTCGTGAACTGCTTGACAGTTCTGTAAAGCTCATGGATGGCAAGTCTCCGCTTGATATCCAGCTGCCAGGACCGCTGAATGCATTAAAGAAGCCTCTGCTTCATGTCATTCATGGAACGGTAGTTGAGAAAGTGCTTCAGGATCATGATATTATAAGATGAGTTATTGCAAAATAGCAGCATCGAAGATGAATAGTTAGTAAAAAATCGGCAGGATTATTCTTGCCGATTTTTTACTAATTCAGAAGAAAAACGACGAAAGAAGAGTACTTTGAAAAGCAAATATTTTTCGCGGATTTGCCTTTCTTCCCTACTTGTACGACACTTCGATTTTTGCTATTTACCGTTACCGAATTTTTTAAAATTTTATTTTAATCTCTAAGCTTTACCGCATTTCTTGCACCGCGTCGTCTATCATCTTCAAGAGCAGCGTAGTGCTTTTTGGTTGTATTTACATCGTTATGTCCAAGAACATCTGCCACCAAATAAATATCGCCAGTTTCGCGATATAAATTTGTTCCGTAGGTACTGCGCAACTTATGAGGTGTGATATGTTTGACTGTCGTAACAGTTTGAGCATATTTTTTTACGAGCTTTTCAACAGCTCTTACACTGATTCGTTTTTTTTGAAGGGATAAAAACAAAGCTTCCTCATGACCAACTACAGCCTCTGTTTTTTTACGTTCTTCAATGTATGAAAGAAGAGCGCTTTCAACTTCATCTCCAAAATAAACAACAACCTCCTTACCGCCTTTTCTATGAATGCGAATACCGTCATTTTTAAAATCAACGTCATCAATATTTAGTCCTACGCATTCCGATACGCGGATGCCTGTTCCAAGCATTAATGTAAGCAGCGCTACATCACGCAATTTTGTCCTGTCATGGAAACGTTGTTCTCGCTCAGATAGTTTATCACCACTTTCTGCCTGATCTAGCAGCAATGCCACTTCATCGATATCCAGCCTTGTAATCGCCTTATCATGTACCTTTGGCATAGTTACAAGATCAACAGGGTTATACTTAATATCTTCATGCTGAATAAAATATCGATAGAAAGAGCGAAGAGAAGCAAGCTTTCGTTTTAATCCTAACTCATGATTTGTTTTTGTATTATTGCTTCCTTCATTTTTAGGATCCGTATATGCCTGCAGATACTCAAGATATTCCTCAATATCAGTGGGACGAAGCTTCTCCAAATCGTCTAATGTAATATCACGAATTTCCTTTTGAGCAAAAATAGGATTATTTTCATGCAAATATGAAAAAAATACATTTAAATCGTATGCATAAGCAATTCGGGTGCGCGATTCTGTATGAGGCTGGATACCCCGAAAATAATCTTTTGCATAGGGCGGAAGAGTACTGATTAGCATTCGCAGGCGGTATGTATTATCAATATCAATCTGCTCACTGTATGAATTAGCTCCCATTTACAACTCACCTCCTGACTGAACTGTTTTTGCAGAATTTTTAGCTTTATCTAATGTTTTTTCTTGCATTTTTCTATTCTGGATCAACTGTTTTACGTCCATATGTGTGCGTGCAGCTGTCCAGTCATCAATATTGCCATTTTCAATAGCATGAAAAAAGCGGTCTTTGGCATCTGGATAAAGAGATGTTAATTGTTTCATAAGTGACTCCATATCACTTCTTGCAGAATGACCATCACGTGGACATAGATTTTTAATAACGGGAAGCTGATATTGCTGTGCAAAGTTTTTAATTTCACCCTCACTTACGTAAATAAGTGGACGAATTACAGCAATTTGACTATCATCATATGCAGTATATGGTGATACGGTATAAAAACGCCCCTCAAACAGCATAGACATCATCATCGTATATATAATATCTTCTTTATGGTGACCAAGAGCCAGCTTAGTACAGCCAAGTTCTAATGCTTTTGAAATCAGTGCACCACGACGAAGATTCGCACAAAAAGAGCAAGATCCATTTGGATTTTCAGGATGAAATACAATATCTTTTATTTGCGTATGACAAATAAAAAATGGAACGTCAAGTTCATCACAAAGCCTCTGAACAGGCGTAAAATCCATTCCAAAGCCAATATCAATAGTAATTGCACAAATGGTAAAAGAAGCGGGATAGAAGCGTTTGAGACCTGCTAGCGCATATAATAATGCTAGACTATCTTTTCCACCAGAGACTGCCACTGCAATTTTATCTTCATCTTCAATTAAATTATATTCATCTGCTGCCTGACGTACATAGCGGTATAATTTTTGTAATTTCATAACTATATGTCTTACCTTTCATAGATTCCAATACGATGATTTTATCACAAAAAGAGATGGGCGTAAAGAAATTTACCGTTGCCGCGCTTTTTGTTTTGTGGTAGACTATACACTTGTGAGAGATTGACGTTTAAAAATGACAATCTACGATAATGCAAGTCTTAATAAAGGAGAAAATTAAAGATTATGCTTAACAAAATAGCAAAACGGGTAATATTGCTTTTATGTACAATTACTGTTGTCGGAATTTTATCTGGCTGTACTGAAACAATTCTTTCCCAAAATGGTCCAGGCGCAGTTTTTGTTGCCGGAAAACTAGATTCTGATAATACATTTTCCAAATCTGTGAATTGGCTGGAGAATGCTTTTTCCAAGTTTGAAAATCTTGCAAAACATGGAGCAGAAGAGAAGTCACAAACGCTTGCAATTCCAGATCAGTATCAAGTACTCTTAATTGGCAGTGATAGACGTGATGGTTCCTGGAATGGAAATTCTGATGTAATGATTTTAGCCTCATTAAATCGAAATAAAAAGACAATTTCTTTTATTTCTTTCATGCGAGATACTGGTGTAAATGTTCCAAATGTTGGATATGGAAAACTTAATTGTTCTTTTGCCAAAGGCGGAGCTGAATTGTTACAAAGCACACTTGAATCAAATTTTCAGATCTCGATTGATAATTATATCGCAACTGATTTTGTCAGTATGGCCGATATAATTGATTTATTCGGGGGCGTTGATCTTGATATAACAGATGCAGAGATTCCAGTAATCAATGGTTATATCAATGAAATGGCAACATTGAGAGGATTTGATCCGTCAGAATATCAGCTTTCAGCGGCTGGAACATTACATTTAAATGGTTTGCAGGCAGTTGGATATATGCGTGATCGTTATGTAGGAAGCAACGATTTTCAGAGAACCGAACGCCAAAGAATTGTTTTGCAAAAACTTCTTGAAAAGCTTAAAACCATGAATGCATTAGAAATATTGAAATTAGGTTCATCAATGACAAACTTGTCAATTCAGCATAATTTTACAGCTGAACAAATCGCTGGATTGGCTGCGCTTGCTTTGGAATGCAGAAATTATACAGTGGTAATGGATCGTATTCCTTATGACGGATTATATACTTCAAATGGAGAAAATCTGGATCCTGTATGGCCAGAAACCATTGAAAAACTGCATGCGACAATTTATTAAAATAACGAGTAAAATGATGGCTTAAACACCATCATTTTACTTTCAGATGTATTTATTCGTTAAACTAGGGTTTCGCGAATAAATTAATATATCTCTTATTTCACCCCAAAATCAAAAAAATGTTTGTTTTCTCAGCGAACACATTTTCGCAAACTTTTGTTTGCATTTTCTTCTGATTTGTGCTATACTATTTTCAAGTATAAATCAATGCTTATCAATATATGATTAATAACTTAGCTTGAAAAAGGAGGACTTATTTATGACATATGGAAAAATCACAAATAAGCAGCGTGAAGTACTAGAATATTTAAAACAACAGGTTCTGCAGAAAGGTTATCCGCCGTCTGTACGTGAAATCTGTGATGCTGTCGGATTAAAATCTACATCTTCCGTTCATGCCCATCTTGAATCACTTGAGAGAAATGGTTACATCCGCAAGGATCCAACAAAACCTAGAGCAATTGAAATTGTTGATGATGGCTTTAATCTTGTTCGCACAGAGACTGTCTATATTCCTGAGGTTGGAAAAGTCGCTGCCGGACAGCCAATTCTTGCCATTGAAAATATCGATGCCTATTTACCATTCCCGGCATATATGATTCCACAGGGAAAGGAGGTTTTTGTGCTGACTGTTAAGGGTGACAGCATGGTTGAAGCAGGTATTTTTGATGGTGATAAGCTTGTTGTCGCTAAGCAAAGTACCGCACAAAATGGTGAAATTGTCGTTGCACTTGTAGATGATTCTGCTACTGTTAAAACTTTTTATAAAGAAGATGGTCATTATCGTTTGCAACCTCAAAACAGCTCTATGGAACCTATTATCGTTGATAATGTTGAGATCATAGGAAAGGTAATCAGTCTGTTCCGTCCAAAGATTGTTTCTTAAAAGCTAAAAAGACCGTATCCTTAGAGACTTTTCTCCAAAGATACGGTCTTTTTGTGCTGTAAATTATAAAGCGGCCTCTTTAATGCCAAGCTGTTCCTTTGACACTGAGATTGCATCTCTCCAAAGACGTTCAAGATCGTAGAATAAACGATCTTCCTTATTGAATATATGAACAATAATATCGCCAAAGTCAAGCAGTACCCAGCCAGATTCTGATTTTCCTTCAATACGGCAATGATTGCCATTTTTCATCATCTGCTCTTCTACATTATCAGCAATTGCCTGCAGCTGATTGTTATTCTCAGCATCTGCAATCACAAAATAGTCTGCCATAACAGAAATACCGCTGATATCAAGAACACTGATTCGGCTTCCTTTTTTATCCTCAATTGCATTGTAAATCAATGCTGCCTTTTGCTTTACTTCCATAAGTCAGTTCCTTTCTGTTTCATTTTCTACGTCTTTTTCACCACACAGCGCACGATAATAATCACAGGACTTTTTTGTCAGGCTGTCAATCGGAACTTTTTTTGACTTTAGATAACGAAGCGTCTGATCCATAATTTCGTAAACGGTGCGATCAATATCAATAAACGCCATTTGACGCAGTTTGGACAGGTTTGACGCTTTATTTCTCCTTGGTTCAATATAGTCAGCAACAAAAACAATCTTCTCAAGAAGACTCATTGCCGGACGTCCTGTAGTGTGATTCTCAATAGCATTTAAAATATCCTGATCTTTAATCCTATAATGGTCAGCTGCAATAAAAGCGCCAAGCTTTGCATGAAGAAGAGATGGGCTTTGTTCTTGTGCCTTTGTGATCGGAATATTGTTGCGCTTGCATTTATCAAGTTTAATATCATCCGGGATACATTTTGCACAGTCATGAAGAAGACCGGCTAATTCTGCCTTGTGAAGATCTTCTCCATAACGCATTGCAAGGCAAACAGATGTGTATGCAACACCAATGGTGTGCTCAAAGCGGTCTTCATCCATCTTCTTTTTCAAGCGTCTTCGGATGTAAAGAATTTCATCATTAACCATAAAATGGATCCTCCCGTATATTATGATGTTTGGGTCAAAAGGTATTTTGCCCCAAACTGATATCCACGAATTGCTCCGTTGCTATGCAACTTTCGCAATTCTAAAAACATTCGGATTCGCTGATTTTCCTT